>JAJTHA010000233.1 GCA_021299565.1 Candidatus Caenarcanales bacterium | reverse complement strand
TTAATTTTTGTTCGCGACATTGAAGTTCTAATTCAAAATTTAGCCATTCTTCTGCCGCAAAAGTTTTCTTGTCTAGAAAATTTATAGAAAAAGATACTAATCCACCAGCTTGGTGTTCTTTATTTAATGAATTTAGAGTTGATTTTTTCATGAAAGTCTCTCTATTATTGCTTTTGCCACTAGGGTGTATGTGTCATTCCCACTAAGGCTTTGTTTGAATTGGATAAGGTTGTTTTTGATTTTGATATATTGATCACTAAAACCAAAATCACTACCAAACATTCCAAGAGTTTCGTTAACAAAATTATTTACGTTAGCATCATATTGCAAAAACTCTTTCACTAGATATTTTTCTGCAATTATATTGGCTAAACCTGCCATATTAATTGTTTTAATTAATTTATAAATTTGATAATTCAGCCAATTGGATTTGTAAGCAAGAAAATATGGTGTTGTATATAATGCTGCTTCTAAAGTTACAGTGCCAGAGCAAAGCCAAAGAAAATCAGCAGCGCTTAGTAATTCATGATTAAAATTCTCCCTAATCTCAATCCAAGTAGCTTTTTGAATCCCATTTTGTATAAGGGTTTCGTTGCTAATGCTTGCTGCTTTTGCAAGTATAAATTTGATTCTTGGTATATGTTCTTTAATGATTTTACTCGCCTCGATCATGATTGGGAGCATATATTGAATTTCTGATTTTCTGCTTCCAGGAAATAATCCAATGATGATTTCATTTTTGTCAAAATTACAGCTTTCTTTAGTTGCTGCTTGTTTTAAACTTGCAAGAACAGGATTTCCAACATAGATATGGTTGATATTGGCTTTTGAATAAATTTCTTGTTCAAAAGGTAAAGTACAAAGCACAAGATCAACGTATCTTTTGATATTGTTTATTCTCCAAGGTCTTGATGCCCATATTTGAGGAGCGATGAAATCAATTATTATTGGGTTATAAGCCTCATTAGTATTGCTTTTGATGGCTTTTGCTAATTTGAGATTAAAGCCACCATAGTCTACTAAAAGAATTATAGACGGCTTGATTTCTAGGATTTTTGCGATAATTTGTTTTTGTAAGTCAAGAATTTTTCCTAGATTCTGAATAACTTCACTGATTCCAGAAAAGCTTGCATCTTTATAGTCTGCGATCAACTCAACCCCTTGCTGTTTTAGTAATTGAGAGCCAAAAGCAAAGATTTCGATATCGGAATTAATTTTCTTTAGTTCATTGACGACATGTGAAGCGTGGATCTCCCCAGAATATTCGCCACATGAAATAAAAATTTTATTTGACATGATTTTTAGCAAGTCCTCTCATCAAATTTAAAGCATTGAGAAAGCCGTTGGCTCTTGATGCTGTAAGGGTTTGAGCTAGTCCCATTTCTTCGATGAATTTTGGATCGATCTCAAGAATTGCCTGAGGACTATTGCCATTAAATCCCTCGATCAAAAGAGCTATCAAGCCTTGTACTAAATGTGAATTTGAATTGCCTTGATAATGCATTTGATTATTTATGCATTCGCCAATTATATAGACCAGCGACGCGCAACCTTTAACTTGATTGTTTTCTGTTTTATGGCAATCATCTAGTGCAGGAAGCTTTTTGCCTAATTCAATTATTCTTTCAAATCTTTTGTTAGTGTCTGTAATTTTGCAAAACTGATTAAATCTTTTGAGTAAAGTTGGAGTTAGTTGATATTGATTTATTTCGTTGTCCATTTTTTGAAAAAATCACGAATGCTTTTTTTTAGTTCAAAATTCTCACTTAAGGGCACGTAGGTATTAGGTCCTGATTGCATTTCAACATCCACTAATGATCCTAATGCTTCAAAAAGAGCGCGAAATTTGATACGATCAAAATTATAATCCCTAAAAGTGATCTCGTGGCTTTTATCAAAGGCTTCCATAAATTGTAATATTTCGGCTGTTGTTATTGATTTATCAAATTGGATTAAGTTTTTTAGGGATAGGGGCAGGCTGTCAAATTCTTCTTCAGAATATTCGTAGCTTAAAAATTCTTGTAATTGCTTGCCTTTTAGGACTTTTTTTACTTGTTTTTTGAGCTGGAATAAATACTTGCTATTTACCAATTGCGAAACCGCAGCATAATGGCTTTGTGGAGTAATGCTATCAAGATTAGCGCTTCTGCTAATAGCTTGATTGACGGGACTAATGGCCTCAGTAGATTTTGGTCTCTGAATATATAAGGCTGCTCTTGAATTGGTGGGGTTGATTTGCAAGTACCAATTTATAGACGCAAATAAAGATTTTAGGTTCTTTATATAAGCTTTAGGTTAGAATTATTAAGAATCGCATGGTGGCGTAGCCAAGTGGTAAGGCAGAGGTCTGCAACACCTTTACGCGTAGGTTCAAATCCTATCGCCACCTCCATTAATCAAAAAAGCTACAAATATTATCCCGAGATCAATTATGTTTATCTCTTTTGTTTACGCTCGGGACGTTTCCACTAAAAATTTTGTTTAACAGGATAATTTAAAGATGGATTTTATTCAAACTATACTCCTTTTTTTGGAAAATTTTATAACCTGGATGCTTACGCAGAAAAATCTCTTTCCAATATTCTTTCTGATATTATTGCCGCATCTTATTCTTTGGATTTTTCAGCCTGCACGTTGGCTTTTGCCAATTTTAGGTTTTTGTAAAACACAGCTCTTGTTCTCAAAAAAGTCATCTATTAGTTTAGCCACGTTTAAAAATCAAATAGATCAAAAATTCTATAAATTAGATTTTGATATTTCTAAATTCAATAACTGGAAATGGTGGCTTGGAGATTTGTTTCTTAAGCTCCAGCCATTTCATAGATTTATTATGAACGCCATAAACAAAATCTTTTTTTACTATTACGATATCAAAACCTTTCCCAGCAAACCACAAAAGTTTTTCAGACGACTAGTTCTTGAGTTTAGGTCTTTTAGATATAGAGATGATTGTAGTGTAGATTTAAATATAGAAAGTACTTTTCAAGACAAGAATATAATCCAATTAAAAGACTCTTTGTTTGTGAGTCAAGTTCAAGGAGATAAAGTCGTTTTACTTTTTAATAGGTTTTTGGGTGATGGAGATCTCTATTCTAAGCTATCTGCGAAATATAATTTGCCTATTTTAGAAGATATAGAGTTTAGTCTTTTAGCTAAAATGAATGTATCCAAAGAGTATTTGCTTAAATTTATCAATAGTGATATATCCGCTTTTGCATATTGTTTTGATTTGCAAAATGGCGATTATTATAGTTGCAGAAAGAAAAAACTATGGTTTAGGTTAAGTGCGATGGATGTGTTTCATCCTATAATTCCTGCTAGACGTGTAAAATGGTGGCCGCCAGGGTTTAGTTTTAGCCCAAATTCATTGACAATTGGAGTATTAGCTTTATTGATTTCAAGCATTGACGCCGCAATGATTTTTCGAGATCATATGCAGAATATTCCTAATGCTTTAATATTAATGTTCTTCTTGTTGTATTTTTTTTGTTTACTTATGGGATTGGGGGTGAAATATATTCAAAAAATTCTTTTTATAAGAAAAGCTCTTGATGAGCAGTTTGAGAAGATTTTGATGGATGAGCTTTTCGGAGATAAAGTGAATATTTGATCAAGTTCTAACTCAGCTTGAAGCGCTGTGAATGATCAAATCATCAACCATTGCAGCATTCTCAAAAGACTCTGACAATCTAGGTCCAGTTTCAACTAAGATTTTTTGATAGTCCAAACTTTCAATAAAAATTTTTAATTCAACAGGATCACTGATATCCTTGATCTGGTGTTCAATAATTTTGCGATTATATTTTGGGTCAAATATTTTCAATGCTTTTCGTTGTTGATCGGTGAAATCTGTCTTAGATTTCAAAATCAAAATATCTGGATTGCGGATATCGGCTAGCCCAAGTTCCTCTGGGCTAAATCTCACATCATATTGAGGATTATCAGCGATCACTGTTCTAATACTAGTGACAATTAATTGATGAGTAGATCTTATTCGGTGAACCTGTTTGCGAGCAGCTTCTCCTGTCTTCCAAACACCAGGTTCTATAAACATTTTGCCATCGTGATCAACAGCTTTTTTCAAAGTGATAAATTGCTTTTTTCCTTGAATGATTTTGAAGAAAGCTCTATTCATTTCAAGAGCTTCTTGTTGAAGCTTGATATCAAAACTGTCTGGATGATGAATCTTGATCCCCGCTTTTTCAATGGCTTCTATGCCTTTGCCAGAAACCTTCTCATTGGGATCTCTTGAAACATAAGCAAGTGATTTGAAACGATGCTTGATGATAAGTTCTGAGCATGGGGGAGTTTTGCCATGATGAGCGCATGGTTCAAGAGATACATAAATATCGCATTTGCTTAAATCAATGTTTTTGGAAAGTGCTTGATTGACAGCATTGACTTCAGCATGAACCTCGCCATATTTGCGGTGAAATCCTTCTGCGACAATATTGCCATTGAGGATAATTACAGCGCCTACAATTGGATTTGGGGAAGCCAGGGTCTCGCCAAATCTAGCTAGCTCTAAAGTTCTAGCTGCTAGTTTATTATTGGACATGTTGCAAAAAGTTCATATCGAGAATAAAGCTTAGTGTCATTGCGAGCGAAGCGAAGCAATCTCCCCAGTAATTACCGAATGAGATCGCCACGACGCTACGCGTCTCGCGATGACAGTGCGTGTGACTGGATCGCCACGCCCTCTTCGAGGGCTCGCGATGACTGAGAGTGGTGTTCAGCATACTTTCGCTGCCAAGTTCATATCCGGAGTTTTAACAAAATCAGTAGTCGCTTCAAAAGCATAAGCTGCATTGTAGATATTTGCTTCACTAAGCGATGGTCCAATAAGCTGCATTCCAATTGGCATCTGCTCTTTGTCAAAACCACAGTTTAGAGAAATTGCAGGTATGCCCGCTAGATTA
>JAJTHA010000040.1 GCA_021299565.1 Candidatus Caenarcanales bacterium | reverse complement strand
TTAAGTTTATCCCAGTATTGTTGGTGGCACCGTTAACAAATAATTTATTGCCATTGACACTAAAATCACCAGCACCAGAGACTGTGATATTTAAATTCGTGTTGCTTCCTGTCGCAAGTGCAAAAGGTCCATTACTATAAAAAGTGGTTGATGGTCCATTTAGTACAACACTACTATCAGCAATCTCAATATCACCGTTTACTCTTAGTGTGGAGCTGCCACCAATTGCTAATGTACCGCTGGTCAAAGTATCTGAGATATCAGAACGCAAAAATTGACTACTATCTATGCCATCAATAGTATCTTGATTCGGCATACTTGGAGGCGCTGATCGTGCTAAAAGATCGAATTCGACCCCTGCATCATCAAGAAGCATAAGATTGGAGGTGGTGCCGTTTATATATAGTTTGCCGTAATTAGCGCTTGCGCTAGGGCGTGTAGTTTCTGCAAGAGCTATTCGATTTTCGATAGTTAGTTTTTCATTGCTAACATTTGTCCCTGCGCCAATATTACCAGTGCTGCTATTCACAAACAATTGATTTGTGTTTACTGCAAAATTACCAGCTCCTGATAAATTGAAATTTAAATTGCTGCCAGCATTTGGACTGAAAGTTGTTGCTCCTGTTCCAGTGAAAGTTGTGGAAGCTCCGCTTAGAGAGATATTGTTGTCAGCGATACTAAGATCACCATTCACTCTTAAATTAGTACCAGCCATTGTTGTAAGTGTGCCACTAGTGAATTGATCACTAGTATCCGAACGCAGGAATTGAGTTGAATCTAAAAAGTCTAGGGTATTTGCATCTGAGCCACCAACGCCCGCAAGTAAATTATATTCGTTATTGCTATCATCTACGAACATCAAATTTGATGAGCTGCCGTTTACGTATAATTTGCCGTAGCCTATTGATAGATTAGGTCTTGGGCTTTTCTTTAATGAGATATCACCATTGATAATCAATTTACTATTAACGCCGACACCATGACTACCACTAAGTGTAACAGCGGGCGAATTCAAACTCAAGTTTCCATTTTTGCTATCCCCATAAAAAATATTTCCTATATTGTATCGATTATCATCCAGGAAAGTAAGGTAATCGTTTGTTGAATTAATTGCAATAATTCTATTTTTATTTTGTCCTAAATCTCCATATGATCCAATGATCGTGTTATTGTCACCATTGCTAATATAACCAGCTTTATATCCCAAAAAAGTTCCATTATCAAATTTTGTGCCTGAATAACCAGTACCCCAGCCTATAGATGTATGACTCCCGAAGCCAGTGTTTCTTGTGCCGCTATAACTGTGCATACCGCTTGCGTAGCCAATATGTGTGAATTCTCTCGCTTGATTACTTACTCCAATCCCATAGCCATAAGCATTGTAGCCTAGAGCTGTGCCATTGTTACAATTGTTCCCAGAATTACATGAATAAATTGCGGAGTTACCAATTGCGGTCATATTCTGTCCATTCTGCTGCTGAAAAAGAGCCTGATAACCTACTGACGTATTTGAACTTGAAAAATAACCACCCAAGGACTGGTAACCAAATGCGCTATTATAATCCCCATTATAATTACTTGCTAAGACTGCGGTACCTGCAGCAGTATTATACGAACCATTATGATTATGCAAAAACGACATATATCCTAGTCCTGAATTATGATAGCTGTCATGTCTTGATAGTAGAGGAGATAAATATCCGAAAGGTGAGCCAAATGCTAAAAGACCAGTTCCAGTACTAGCATAATGATTACCGGTGGCATAAAAAGTTTGGTAACCAATTCCTATCGTGTCACTAGCATTCTGACTGTTTGTGATTGAATTATAGCCAATCGCAATATTTCGATCTCCATTATTATTGTTTGTTAGGGCTTTGTAGCCTATCGCAATATTATTTAAGGAGTCTGAGTCATTTTGTTTTAAAGCATCTATACCAACTGCTACAGAGTAGCTTGAACCAATTTTGCCAGAAGACTTACCTAAAAACACTGTCGTTGTATCATCAGAAATTCCATCACTTAAAGTATCAATTTTCACTGATGCGAAATTTAGTACACCATTATTCGTCAACTGCAAAGCATTCTGATCATCCGCATCAAAATACAATTCACTATTGTTGTTTTGAACAAAAAGTTCGCCCGTGTTGCTAGAAGCAGTTGTTGCCGTGATTTCACGCAAATCAATATTTCCATTCACTGTAAGTTTGGAGTTTGGATTATTGAAGCCAATGCCTATGCGGCTAGCGGAAGTATCAAAATACAATTGATTATTGTTGACAGCAAAATCCCCAGTGCTCACAGTATTGGTTCTCAAGCTTTGTCCTGCTTCTGGAGTAAAAGTCACTCCAGTAGGGGAATTAAATAAAATATTATTGTCTGCGATAGCTAGATTGCCATTGACTCTAAATGTCGTACCGTTTTTGATAGTAAGAGTACCACTTGTAAAAACATCACTTGTGTCTGAACGTAAAAATTGCAAAGAGTCGATGCCATCAACTGTAGTAGCGTTGTTTGCTGGAGCTCCAACTCCTACTAGTAAATCATATTGATTGCCACTGTCATCCAAAAACATCAAATTTGATGTTGTTCCATTGGTGTATAGCCTGCCGTAGTTAGAGGTGAAACTTGTTCTAGAAGCTTCTTTGATGGTTAGTGCGCTATCGAGCATGCCAGTTCCATTAAAAGCGAAATCAAAAATTGCAGGCACGTGATCATAATCATTGTAGCCAAAAGCGAATTGTCCATTGTCGTTAATAATCAAACGATAAACACCTTCATTGATATTGGTTGGATGAACAAACTGATCGCCATTATTAGTATATTGATAAATGTAAAATAAATTTTGTCCTTGTAGAGATTTATCTGCAAGATTACCAAAGCTCCATTTTTTCAATGTAGAGCCATTATTGCGCCTACCCAATAAAGCAAATTCTCTCCAGCCAGTTTCAGCTGTTTCTTTGTCGCCTAGTGCAATAGTCGCACTGCTGAAACCTCTCGCTTGTAAAATATTTTGTGGGTTTTTTTCATTGATTCCAACTCTAGCGAAGTCCCCCGAACCACTTATGGTAAAAGCATTTGCTTGAGTGCCATTGCGATCAGTTGTACTAAAAGCAAAGCCTCCAGGATAATTAGAATCAGTCTCTAGTTTTTCGAAGAGGACAGCATCACGTATTGAATTAATATAAGCAGGTTTCATTCTGATTCTGAAACCATCTTCAGCAGCTGCTCCGTTTATGTTCAAGCCTTTGACCAAAACAATATTTTGACCTAAAGGTAAATTAAGATGGTTAGTGAAATAACTATCGCCATTAACTCTTAAAATAGTCCCAGTGTTTGTAGTAAGAGTGCCTGAAGTAAATTGATCGCTTGTATCTGAACGCAAAAATTGATTAGAGTCTATGCCATCAAGTGTATCTGTATTATTGACAGTGATGCTATTGGGATCTGCCCAACTTGCATTACCAGCAGCATCTGTTTTTAATAAATAATTATTGGCGGCACCAGTTGCCATCGCAAAACCATTGGTGGTGAGTGTTCCTCGAACATCCAATTTAGAAACAGGGCTTGTGTTGCCTAGTCCAATATTGCTAGTAGAACTATCAACATAAAATTGATTTGTGTTAACTGCTAAATCACCAGCGCCAGAAGTGTTTATATTCAAATTAGTGCCAGCCGCTGGACTAAGAGTCATCGCTCCTGTAGCTGTGAAAGTTGTTGAAGCACCGGTTAGAGAGATATTGGTGTCTGCAACAGCAAGTTCTCCATCAATATTTAAATTAGTGCCAGTTGCTATGGTGAGAGTCCCAGAAGTGAATTGATCACTGGTGTCTGAACGTAAAAACTGACTAGAATCAAGACCATCTAGAGTATCAATGCCGATGCTGCCTCCACCTCCAACAACAGTCAATAAATCATATTGATTGTTGTTATCATCTAGAAACATCAAGTTTGATGTTGTACCGTTGACGTATAATTTGCCGTGGTTAGTATTTTGGTTAGGTCTTGTTGTTTCTTTGATGGCGATATTGCCGTTGATAGTTAATTTACTATTGGTATTTTTGATACCTAGTCCAAGATTTTTGTTTGCTGGAATAAAAATTTGCCCGTTGCCCGTGTCGGTAAACGCATCAACTCGCGTAAGTGACGAATACACCAAAAGTAGTATTAGTATGCGTTTTAGCATTATGGGGGCTCATAATGCTTATGCCACTATTTATCGGAGCGCATAACTTCTAGCCACTCATTATCTCCAGCATCATACATCAGGACTAGAGTATCTTTATTACCTAGTACAACGAATGTATTATCTTTTAGGGATAAACCCGCTCCATCATTGAATCGTACAGTGTTTGCATTAGACGTACCTTTGATAATTAACAATTGTCCATCGGCAATTCCTGTAAGTGAAACTTGTGGGTTAGATGAGAGATTAACAGCTCCTGAGTTACTAGCAACTTTCATAATACTTTTGCTTGGACTTAGAGTCGTTGCAGCAAACATTGTTTGTATGCCAGAGCTTTTGAGTGCAAGACTGCCATTGACATCAGCAGTTGCTTGAGGATTGAGTTTGCCAAAACCTACTTGTGCAGAAGAGTTGATTCTAATCGCTTCTTGACCTCCTACTACAAATCCAAAATTATTCGCAACGGGTCTATAAAAACCAGTATCAGTGTCTCCCGCAAATGAATAACTAGGACTTGAAACCGTTCCCGCTCCTGCGCTAATACCAAGCCCATAGAGTCTAGTGCCGTCCCAAGTGAGATTAGGGCTTGCGGCAAAAGCACCACTGCTATTGAACTGAATCTCTGTATTGTTGCCAGCAGCAGCGTTTGAGGTGATTGATGTTGGATTAACCCAAGTCGCGTTTCCTGTTGCATCGGATTGTAAGAGATAGCCCGTAGTCGCTCCAGTAGTCATTTTGAAATTGACTGTGGTAGTTTTGCCGTTGACATCAAGTTTTGAAGAAGGATTGCTTGTGCCGATACCAACATTGCCTGTACCGTCTATTCTGATTTCTGAAACGCTAGCTAGCTTTTTGTTTGAATCGGTTTTGACTAGTCTATCTGCGGTTAGTCCGTTTAAAGTCATGCCATTGAATTCAGGATTGAAAGGATCTTTATCAAAGTCAATAATAGTAAAGACTTTGGTGACTCCGCCTTCTGTAACTTTTGCCATGAAGTCTGCATCATCACCATTGCCGGTGCTATTTGATAACCAGAATACAGCGGCGTCTTCGTCTGGATTTAAGGGCTCACCCATTTCTCTATAAGTAGTCGCTCCATTAATATCTAATAAAGTGTCCGGGTTCGGGTTGGCAAGACCTAGTCTATAATTGGCTTTGCTCCAGTGTAGTCTCCAGTTGGCTCCTAGAGCACCACCATTGTAAAATTGAATTTGTCCTGTTGAGCCTGCAGCGGTAAGTCCAACGATTCCAGTGAGATGTCTACCGTTACCATAAAAAGTGCCGCCATTGAATTTATTGGCAAAAACTGTTCCGTCAACTTCAACATCGTCTCCTACAATTAAATCATTGACTCCATCAATGAAATTTGCCGTGCCATTGCCAATGTCAAGTAGAGCTGCTGGACTAGCGTTGTTGATACCGATTCTATTTGTTGATGCATCAGTAAAAAATAAATTATCTACTGTTTGACCTACTATACGAAAATCTGCATTGTTTTTTTGCTGATTGAAAATTGCAGCGCCTGATTTATCTAATAAAATATCTGCAGCTCCAGTTGTTGTACCACCAATGACAATATCTTCTTCTCCAGATAGATCTTGTGGTCTCAGAAAAGTGCCTGCGTCTGTCCATTCACTAAGTCCACTTAATGAACCGGCTGAAGCCCATGAGGCAACACCATTATTATCAGTGGCAAGAATATAACCAGTGGCTTGTGTGCCATCTGCGATAGTAACAGCGCCTTTGATCAGTGTTGTCCCGTTTACAACTAGTTTGTGTTGAGGGTTTCTGAAATTGATACCAAGGTTTCTTGGTGCGGGGATAATTTCATCTTGACCATTGCTCGATGTAAATCCAGGGCCAATATTTAGCAGCCCTATAAGTGTTATGAAAAGAATTTTTTGGATCTTTTTCATTGTTTGAGTTTTTTAACCCTAATGAGACAAGTCGACCATTATTAGTCGTTGTCAGATACATCAAATGATTGATTTCAATACTTTTAATTATCTGACCTACCCATTTCAATCCATTCATTGTCATCAGCATCAAAGAAAAGGAAGATGAGGTCTTTTTGTCCCATTTTAAATTCGGTAGATTCGTTTAGTGTGACGCCGTTTTTGGAGATGAGGTTAAGAGTGTTAGTGTTGTGTGAACCTTTGAGTACCATTAATTGTCCATCAGCACCAGTTGAAATTTGCGGCGAAGAACTAAGTTGAACCGGAGCTCCACTGCCCTGGACTCGAATAAATCCATGAGAGTTTGGGATAGTAGAAACACTAGTC
>JAJTHA010000211.1 GCA_021299565.1 Candidatus Caenarcanales bacterium | reverse complement strand
GTAAACCCTCACTAGGATTGCTTTTGAATTTTTCTTTGAGTTTAGTCAAATCTGTTGCTATACTGGCATTCATCTTTCTAAACTGTTCTGTGTCCTTTGTGAATTTACTGTAGTATTCGATGAATTGTTTAGAGAACTTAGCATCTAAGGCTTTAAAATTCCCTAGCGAAAAGTTATTAAATCCACTGCTTTGTATTCCGTACATGAAAGTATAAGGTTTGGTTAAGAAAGTTTTTGATAATAAAATTTCAACAAAAATTTTTTTGAAAATCTATTATCAATTTTGTTCTATTCCTTTCTATTTATCAATTAAAGAAGCGTTAAGACGCATTTGGAGAAGCAATAGATGTACACAGTTGACGAAGCACTTAAATTTTTTGATACCAATACTAGTATCAATTCAAACTCACAAAAACCAGATTTTAAAAAGATTGATGAAGAAGTTCTAGGTACACATACAAGTATCTTGAAGCAACAAGGAATTACTGAAAAATCACTTAAAGAAGCATACAAAAAAATACCTAATTTTGGCGGAGAATACACCTTTGGGCTTGGCATTGGTCGTTTACCATCGACCTTATACTCTGGAAATTTGGGTGAGAATTCTAAATATATTGATGCAAGACTAAATATACTTAATGAGCTAATTGCGCAGTTTGAATCTGTGAAATCTCCAGAAGATTTACATAAATTAAATGCATTTATAGAGATGTCAAAAAAAGCTGCTGGCGGTGAGGATAAAGCTTATCATTATCAAGAAGCATCACAGGCAGCAAAGCATGTGGTGATGAAAGATCCAGAAGCTAGACAAAATCTGCAAGATTACGAGAAGAGTTTTATTTATGATACAGCGACTTTTCAAAAGACTCTTAATGAACTTGTTGCTAGAAGAGATCATTTGCAGGCGATTAAAGATCAGGGATTTGATAGTTTTAATGAGCATGGCTGGGCAGGAAGAGTATCAGATCATGGTTTGACCACTGCGATTCAAACAGCAGGGATTGTAACTACGGTTAAAGGAGCATTGAAATCAGGACTGATATTAGAGGGAATAGGGGATATTCGAAAAGGTCTTAATACTGGAATTGATGAGGATATTTTAAAAGAAATTGAGAGTCATAGAACGAATATAGCTAACTTTCAAAGCAAAATAGCGCTAGCAGAAAAAGCAAGAAAAGGTGCCAAGGTAAAGAGATCTATTCCAGCTTGGAAAGGTCAGATTACCAAACTGAATAATGCACTTAGAAAGCTGCCTAGCCCAACTGGCGCTGGTGATGAGCACATCAAAACAGGATTAGCCAAAACACCAATTGCTGGTAGATTATTTAAGTGGTCTAGTCAGGCTTATTCAGCAATCGGTAAACATGGTTCAAAATTACTTGGAGCTTTAGGTCCATGGGGTAAAGCGGCAGTATTAGGTGGCGCATTGATTATTGGTGGATCAAAGCTTATAGTTGCATACAATAATAAAGATAGTTTTATTCATAATATTGGCGGCACAATTCAAGATACCTTGAAAGGCGATGCCAAGAATTGGTTAGTAGCATTAGGTTCGTGGATATTGCCAGGTTACGGATCATTATATGGAGCAAATCACTTCCATACAGAAAGAGATAAAAAACTTGAAGAACTTAAATTAGAAGCAAAAGGAGCAAAAGTATAATGTCAGCAGTAGTAGCAGCCGCAGCAGCCAAGGGCGTAGCAGGATATTCGGGTCAAGTAGCATCTTTTATTGCTAAAAGTGCCAGGCTTTTTGGATCAGCTTTTACCGAAAATTTTATTTCAGCCGGTAAAGGTCTTTTGACAACCGCAGGTAAAGAAGCAGATGAATTTGTTGAGTCTTATACAAAAAATGGAGGCTGGGCAAAATGTTTAGTAGCAGGTGGGATTACTATTAGTGCTTCTGCTATGAACTTCACTAATTTTTTAAATGACGGTAGAAGAGTTAGAGAGATTGCTTCTGGTCAGTCGAACTTTTATACATCTAGAGATGCAGCTTCCAAAACCTGGATGCTATCAAGCTTGGGCTTGGGAGCTTCTGCCGCAACGATTGCGACTGGATTTCTTGGAACACCTGGCTCATTCGCTACCAAGGCTATCACTGCAGCAACAACTGCAATAGCTGCTGGTGCTGTCGCAAGCAGATCGCTATACAAGTGGATCTCGATTGATGTGCCTTTCAAACCGGCATCAGGATTAGGCATGCTTTCAATGAATAATCCAATTTTTAGAGTTGATGATCCAAGTTCTCCATACTATATGATGAGTAACTTGATGGAAGGCGCTGTCAATAAACGACAAATAGATGATTCAAAATATGGTGAACTCGGTTCAGGATATCTAGAGGGTCTCAAAAATACTTTTACAGGAGTTGCCAAACAATTTACAGCATAGATAAATGACTTATGAACTCACTACTACCAGAAAACCAACAAGGTTTGATACAAATCTTAGTAGTGCTTCGTCTAATCAAGAATTGATTGTCAATCCTCGTAGAGCTTCAAGAACTACATTAGCTCAACTGCATTCTGCAACAATGCCTGATGCAGATTCTTTAAAAAATACAGCATTGAGTAAAGGATTTGCTTTGGCAAAAGATGGACTTGCTAGTTCACTAGAATCATCTCTAAAAATTCTTTCAGGTGGATCTAATGTATTAATAGACTTTGCTAAGAAAACTTCTGACAATAAAAATATTAGAAGCATGATTCTCGCTTCTGTCGGAAGTTTATTTGGTCTAGGATTTTTTAAAGATATTTTAAAAGTACCTAAATTACTAACTGATAAAAATCCAAATGATAAACAAGCTCCAATGCTTTTGAAAGCTTCCAAATGGATTGCTGGTGGCGCACTCAGCTATGGTGCTCTAAGAGCGCTTTTGAGCGGTGCCGGGATGGCGAATCCAACTATTTTGGTTGGTGTAGTCGCTTTTCTCGCGCTTCAAGGAACTATAAATTTTTACGAAAATGAGAATTCTATATTCAGCAAGTTCTTAAAAATTCTTGGGATTAGAGATGATCTTAAAACTGCTATTGATGATTTTAAATCAGATAAATTAACTTCAACTTGATATCAAATAGTATTTACTTAATGCTTTTTATAGTTAAGAACTGATTAAAGGAAAAAATAAATAATGATTGGATATTTGGGAAAAGCTTTTGATTTTGCATCAAAATATAGTGATGATGTTGTG
>JAJTHA010000138.1 GCA_021299565.1 Candidatus Caenarcanales bacterium | reverse complement strand
ACAAATTGGCAAAGTCCTTGTTGGCAAAATATCAGAAGGTTTATTCAGGAAAATCATTGCTGTGTTTTTGTTATTGATTGGGTTCAAGATGGTGTTTTGGGGATAGCATAAACTTCTTTAGCTCAGCCAAAGACTCTGGTCCTGCATCATAAGTACCATTAAAATCTTTTTCAATTAAATTGACCATTAGAATTTTCCTCTTATCTTTTTCTATCCATCCCACAAACCAGCCGATTTGCTTTTTGGGATTTTTAGATTTGTCAAAATTCTGGGCATGACCTGTACCCGTTTTACCATAAAGCTTCCATCTACTACTAAGGGTTTCTTTATATAAAATCTTTTTTGTAAAATCATATGATTTTTGACTTAAGTCAAATTCATGCGCAAGATAGCTTTGTAGAAATTTCATTTGCTCTTTTGGTGAAATCTGTAAAGAACTTGAGAGCCAAGCTTTCATAAGAGGCTCATCTCCAGAAAAGTCTTTGTTACCATAGTCAAATATTTTGAGATATTTTTGAATATTTTTAATTCCTAGTTGCTTGGTAATTTGCTGCGAATACCAAAGGCAACTGTTTTTTATCCACAATGATGGATCGTGAGTTTTCTTCCACTCTGGTCTCCAATCTTCAAACCCTTTCCTGAATTGGATCTTTGGAGAATGCTCATCTTTCAAAATGTTTTCATTGAATCCCATTAATGCTAGAGGAAATTTAAACGTTGAGCATGGAGCATATCTTTTGGAACAATTGCCCTCTTTGAAAATAACTTTATTATCCTCTAGAACGATAAGACAATTTGCATTTACCTCCAATTGAGTAGTAAAAAATATCACCAAAATACTTGAAAGAATATTTCTTAAACACATAAGTCAATGATAAATGGCATTGCACAATGATTGATTATCCTTGAAAAAGAAACTTGAATCGAGACATTTTTCAGGTGATTTCAGGGCGAATCGAGACATTTCCTGGCATAAAATGTCCCGATTCAGGGTATAATTAGAAAATATATGTCCCGATTCGAAAATATCAAGATAATCCATGGGTAATTTAAATCAACGCCAAGAAAAAATTCTGGAGATTTTGTTAGAAGAAAAAAATCTCAACATCAATTATTTATCCAAATTTTTTCCAGAAATTAGTCAAAAAACTCTCTCTAGAGATTTAAATTTTTTACAAGAAATAAATTTTATAGAGAAAAACGGAAAAGCAAAAGCTACCTCATATTCGCTTAGTAGTTTCTATGAACTAAACAAGACTATCAATAGAGATGATTATTTTAGTAAAGAAACTGACGAAAGAGCAATACAAAAAGCTTTTGTATTTTCGATTTTTGAAGACCTCCAGAAAAATTCTAGTAAATTACTTACTCAAGAAGAAAAAAAACATATTGAAACTTTAACAAAAAAATTTATAGAGAACAAATCAAAACTCAGTACCACCATAATCAAAAAAGAATTCGAAAGACTGACTATTGAACTCGCCTGGAAATCCTCGAAAATAGAAGGCAATACATACTCTCTATTAGATACAGAAACACTCCTGAAAACAGGGATCAAGAATCCTCAACATAGCGAAGAGGATGCTCAAATGTTGCTTAATCACAAATCCACCATCGAACATATATTAAGCGACTCTGAAGAATATAAGCAGCTAAATATCAATAATCTCATTGACTTACACAGTTTGCTTATATCCAAATTAGCGATAGACAAACATATACGTAGAAGACTTGTTGGAATTACGGGTACGAACTATAGACCCCTGGACAATGAATTTCAAATCAAAGAAGCACTTGAAAAAACTTTTGATTTGGTCAACAATGAATCAGAACCATTCATTAAAGCTATTCTAGTATCCGCACTTCTTGCTTACATACAAGCATTTGAAGATGCCAATAAACGTCTGAGTCGCATGACAACTAACGCTATCTTAATCGCTCACAACTATTGTCCGCTTTCTTATAGGAGCATAGATGTCAATGAATATAAAAAAGCTGTACTACTTTTTTATGAACAAAACAATATCAAATACCTAAAAGAACTTCTTATCAATCAATATGAATTTGCTGTAAATAATTATTTTTGTATCTGAATCAAACTAGCTTAGGTGTTAAATTAGTAAACAATTCCACAGCCCAGTTTTCATAATGAGCCGCAAAATCCAAATCAAAATCCTTACGCGCAAGTATAGAACTAGCACCTAACTTAGCCAAAGCCTCGTCAACACGGCGTCCACAACCACAAAAATCTGCATAGCTTTTATCACCCATCGCAAGCACCGCATAGTTTTTGCCGGCAAGACTTGGGCTAGATGCTTTAAATAAATCCTTACAGAATTTCTCACAAGATCCAGGAGGATCTCCTTCTCCCCAGGTAGAAATTACAACTATGATATTTTCCATTGACGCCAAGTCATCAACTTTGACATCTTTAAGATTTTTGCGAACTACATCAAACTTTGCTTTATCGCCAGCAATTTTAGTAATTTCTTTTGCTGTTAATTCAATACTTGATGCAAGTTTTTCTGAATTACCAGATTCTGTTCCAAATAGTACGTTTAATGTTGGCATAGTTTTCCTCTTATGCTGCAGGTGCAGCCTCTACTCCTATCGCTTTAAGACCAGCTTCTACAGCCTTGCGCGATATCCCGCCTTCGGCTGGAGCTTTTTTAGATGGATCAGCAGCAGCTTTCTCCAGCTCTTTTTGCTTTTTGCTCTTATACTCTTTCAATTCAAAGTAGTTTCTAGATTGCTCTTGAGTCAGTGTGAGTTTTTTGATGTCATAAATCAAATCTTCTCTAGTTTCCTCTGACATTTCAAAATCAACAGTGTTGATGATACAGTCAGTTGGACAAACTTCTGTACACAAGCCACAAAACATACACAAACCATGGTCAATATAGAATTGCGTTGATTTAGCCTTGACAGTTGGATGCGAAATGACCGAGATACAAGCATCAGGACAAACTCTTTCGCATTGCTTACATGCTATACACAAATGCTCCCCAGTGTCAGGATCTACATTAAGAGCCAATCTATGACGGGATCTAGGGTATAGCTCGGGCATTTTTTCTGGATACTGAGTTGTAATTGGATCACGAGTTGTATGCTTAACAACGGTGAACATACCAAGAAAAATATTATAAAGACCGTCAATGGTCTGTTTAATAGGTCTGGTGGTTTTTACTAAGCTATCTAATACAGTCATATTTTTATTATCCTAATTTTGCCAAATACTCTACAACAAGAGCAACTATAAATACTATCGCTAATGTTAATGGAATAAGATACTTCCAACCAAATTCCATTAATTGATCCTGTCTCAATCTAGGTAAAGTAGCTCTAATCCAGATTGCGACCAAAAACATCAAATAAATTTTTACTAAAAAGACAATGCTACATACTAACCAAACTAAATTTAGGTTAGCAAGCACTCCTCCAAGATCACCTATGATAGGTAGCGCTATTGAAACATTGGAAAGAGTCTCAAACATCATTGCTTCTGCTGCAGCACTAATTGGCAAATGTGATCCACCCAAAAATAAAACAACTGCAAGTCCAGATGCGATAAATAAATTAGTGTATTCAGCTAAGAAGAATAAAGCGAATTTCATTCCAGTATACTCAGTGTTATAGCCTGAAACTAGCTCAGACTCAGCTTCTGGAAGGTCAAAAGGAATACGATTAACTTCTGCAGTTGATGCAGTTACAAATATCAAAAACAAAGCCATGCACAATCCAGTGAACAACAAAGACACAAAGCCATTCATAAAACTTCCACCAGAATTTGCAAATAAATTTGGTAAATAATGCAAATAACCGTTACCAAAAATATTCCAATTCAAGAGTCCACCAACTTGTTTATTCGAAATCTCTAATAAATTAGCCGAACCAGAAACCAAAACTATAGCGATCATCGATAATACAAGCGGGATTTCATAGCTAATAGCCTGTGCCGCAGATCTCAAACCACCAATAAGAGAGTATTTATTGTTTGAAGCCCAGCCACCCATCACCAATGACATAGTTCCAAGTGAGACCAAACCCATAACAAAAATCAAACCAATATCAATATCAGTTGTTGCAAAAATACCTTGGTTATTTGTTGCAACAGACAATAACGGTAAAAACACAACCATAGCTGGTGCAAAGAACAAAGCAGGTGCCAGGGTAAAAAGCAATGGATCAGAGCCTTCTGGCGTGATGTCTTCTTTGAAAAGCAACTTCAAAGCATCAGAAAAAGTCTGCAATGCACCATTAAAACCAACTTTATCGGGTCCAATTCTTACAGTAAGTAGAGCTAAAAATTTGCGCTCACACAAAACCATAAACATGGCATTTACCGGAATAATAGTTGCAATAGTAACTGTTGGAGCCAAAAACTCAATGATAGTGGCTATTTGAGAGGCAAGCTCTGGGCTTAAACCAGATATAAACATTGGAGCAAATTTGTTGAGAATCAAAGGCAATAACCAAGCAAAGGTAATCGCACCACCTGCTGCTGCAACAAAAATAATTGATATCCAAAGAACTGATAAAACCAAAAACTTAACTGCTTGCGCTAAAGCAGTAGAACCAGAGATTTTGTCTCTCGGGTGGTATCTGTT
>JAJTHA010000086.1 GCA_021299565.1 Candidatus Caenarcanales bacterium | reverse complement strand
TTAAGTTTTAAATCAACTACTCTTTGTGCAGCTGTTTTTGCTTCATCTAAAGTTGAATTTGGTGCCAAAACAGAATCATCCAAAAATCTTGAAATTGTTTTGCGATGACTATCAAGCTGAATATTAGTTAACATAATGCAAACTAGTCTATCATATTGACCTTTAAGCATCTAGCTATAATGATCATAGTGAAAAAAGTTTTGATAGCCCTAGTAAGTATTGTATTTTTGATGGTTCTATCAGCATTGGGTGTTTTTGCTTTTCTCGAGAGCAAAGTAAAAGGCGTAATAGTCCCAAGAGTCAAAGAAATTATTCAAAATGAAACAGCTTTGGATGTTAAATTTGATAAGTTCAATTTTTCATTATGGGAATTAATCAAACTACAACCAACCATAATTATCACTGATCTAAAAATTGAGGAAGCCCTAGAATGCAAAAAAATGCTAATTAGGCTTTATCTCAATGGACTTATGTCCAAAAAATTTCTCATTAAAGAAATCACCATTGACAATGCAATTCTTAGATTAGAAGAAGACAAGAACAAACAAGCTCATCCAAAAGGCGTTGACTTAGAAAAACTAAGCAAACCTAAAAAAGACATAATCGCTAAAGATCCTTCAAAACCGCTGATCAACACAGATTTTAGTATAGAAAAAATCAGGCTCAAAAATTTAGAGCTGAAAAACTCAAGAATTGAATACTTTGCTTATGGTGTAAAAGATCCATTTGTATTTAGAGATGTTGATATCTCACTATGTGGATTTAATATCGGAGAGACAGACAAAACACTTGCTGCAACTTATAAATTCAAATCAAGAATCTTTGGTCAATCAAGCACATTAATTGCAAGTGGCTCGCTAGGTCCAATACCGCTAGATATCAGCACTATTCCAATAACTGGTAGCCAAAACCTCAAACTCTTTATCAAAGAGCTTCCTATGGCAATGCGCAAAGAAGGTTTCGCTGCTTTGATTCAGGGCAATGATGGTGAGATCAAACAAAACGCTGGTATCAGCGGTGATCTACTCAAAGGCATTTCAGGACAAGGTAATTTGGAAATCAGCAAATTGGTTTTGGGACAAACTGATGCAAGCACTATCACTGCAAGCTCAACTATTCCATTGAACTTTTATTTCAGAATGAATTCTCATCCACAATTAAGCTTGACTTCCAAAGATGCAACTCTTGATCTTACTAGTGGTGAAGACCATAAAGTAGGCAAACTTAATTTCAATACAAAAGTAATTGTTGACATGCTTACTGGTGCTATGAGTGGGAGTTCTGACGGCTCTTTGAGTGGCTTAGATATAGAAAAAACTCTTGATACTTTCACTGATATTCGCAAGAAAATCTCAGGTGTATTCACTGTCAATAATTATCAATTAAGCTTCAATGGTAAAGGCGAAGCGCTATCCAAAAGCCTCAACGCAACTGGCTCAGTGACTATTTCTGAGGGAAGCTTATATATTCTTAAGTCCATCACTAAATACAAAAATATCACCAATCAATTTATTAAAAATGGAGCTGCTCTCACTGAAAAAATTGCAGGCACTTTTGCAAGCTTGGATAGTGACTTTAATTTTGATAACGAAAATCTTGTCACAAACAATATCAAAATCAAAGCGAGTGAAGGCGTCTCAATGACTGGTAATGGTACAGTCAAAAAAGGACAATGGCTAGTTTATGATCTAGATCTAGTTGTTCCACAGCTGACCAAAGCAATCCCAATCAAGATTAGAGGCACTCTAGAAAAACCAAGTATCTACCCAGATCTTAAAAGCATGGCAATCGAACAACAAAAAGAAATCGTTAATCAAGCAATTAAAACAGGCATGAATTTGGTTCAAAGTAAAATTAAAGAAATCACCAAAAATGGACAAATGGGAGCAGTTAACGCGGATCAACTCAAACAAGAACTGCAAAAAGGGCTTGGTAACTTACTGAAACAAAACATCAACACAAAGAAAACAGTTCCATCAACCACAATCCCAGAAACAACGCCAGCAACTACGCCTGCGAATATCCCTCAGCAACCATAAGCACTTTAAGCTTTTTGACTGCTTCATTAATCATGTGCGAAATGCGTGAAGGAGTGACTTTGAGTCTTTCGGCGACTTCATTGCCGCCAAGATTATCATAGAATCTCATCTCAACTACTTTTCGTAAATTCTCAGGAAGTTTGGCTATAGATTTTTTGAGACTAGCTTTCATTTCAAGTAGCTCAAGTCTTTCTAAATGCTCAGGTGAATTGATATCAGCAGGTGAGAAGCCAAGGTCTTCCTCCATGCCTTCTACCGACATAATCACTTCAAATACTGCTCTGCGAGCATCATCCATAGAATTGATTTGAGTTGTACCATCTTCAGCTGAAGCTTCAGTATCTTTTTCTTTAGGAGCTGCATCTACTGAGTTTTGATCTAGCGCTACAACTGTCTTCACTCCATACCAAGTTTGCCTAGAGCGAAGTTCGTCTTTTATTGCCCACTTCACTGACTGGGCGATATAACTAGAGTTGTATTCTGTGCTGCCGGATACTTTTGCGCTTTCGATTAATTTATTGATGGAGATTAAACCAGTGTTGACCATTTCTTCATGGCTAATAATTTGCTTTTTGCTCCCAAATTCCTTACGGACTATCATTTCTACCAGCGGCATAAACTTGGCTAAGTCTTTGCCAGCGCTGCTAGTTTTGGAGTCTATTTTTAGGGATTTTATTTTATCTTCGGTCGACATTGTGATTATTATTGTTCAAGTTCGTCATTCTGAGCACTGCAAAGCAGTGCGTAAGAATCCACGATGCACAAGGTAAGTGGATCCTGACGTCGCCGCTAGCGGCTCCTCAGGATGACGTAAGTCAAAACAGAAAAAGCCAATAGTGGACAATAAATAATCATATACCATCTTTTATGCGACAATAATCCTGTGCTAAATAAAAACAAACCCAAATCCGCTATTATCTTTGCTGCCGGCATGGCTAAAAGACTTGGTGATTTAACCATAAACACCGCCAAAGCCTGCCTGCAACTAGCCGACAACTGGACTCTTTTGGATAGACAAATAGAACGAATAGCTGCAAATAACTTTTCACAAATTACTATTGTCACTGGGCATGCCCAGGACTCAATAATCAAAGTCTGCGAAAAATGGCAAAACAAAATCCAAATTAATTTGATATTTAACAAACACTATTTCGATCGCAACAATATTTATACTGCATATATTGTAAAAGATTTGATCGGGGATAATGTTTTAATTTTGAACTCAGACATAATTGTCGCAAATGAAATCATAGACTCAGCATGCCAAAAACTCTCGGACAATAAAAGCTTCATGGTCATCGATGTACGCGACACACTTATTGACGAAGACATGAAGGTAACTGTCAATGAGTCCAATTACATCAATCGCATCAACAAAAATCTTGACAACTCAAAATCACTTGGTGAATACATCGGAATCATGTCTATTTCTAGTCAAGATCAAAAAGCCTTTGCGAAATCACTAGAAGACATGATAGCAAGAGAAGATTTCAACAAATATTATGAAGATGCTCTTGATGAAATCACCGACAAACTCCAACTAGAAGTACTTCCTACAGAGGGTTTCAGCTGGACAGAAATGGACACGGTAGAAGATTATCAAAAAGCAAAAAATATTTATGAGAGTTTTCTCAAAACGGCATGAGAACTATTTCACTACCTGAAACCATGTTTTTAGCAGAAGATTACGAGGCTCTGCTTAATAAATTTATTGAATTTAGTAATTCGAAAAATATCACAGAATTAGATTTAGTCTGCGGTGAATTCAGCAAAGATCTTCTTGGCAAAAGACTTCTAAATGATTGCTCAAGCAAATTCAAAATCAACTTATATATCAATGAACTACCCAGCAAAAGCAATCAATGGCTTGCAGCTATCGGTGGAGGCAAAATACTAGATAAAGCAAAATATTTTGCAGCACAAAACAAAATCAATTTCATCAGTATTCCCACACTTATTTCTCACGATGGTATTTGTTCACCAGTCGCAGTTATAGACGGCAAAAGCCTTGGAGCAGTTATGCCTAGTGCTTTATTTGTGCCTCTTTATATCATCCGCTCTTCACCAATCAAACAATTACACGCTGGGGTCGGAGATTTGATTTCTAATTTTTCGGCGATAGAAGATTGGAAACTTGCTGCAAAATATAAACAAAGCCAAATAGATGATTTTGCCATGATGCTCTCAAGAAGAGCTGTGATGAATGTTGTACAGATGCTAGATCAAAGCGATCTTGAAGTTTGGCAGGATATTAGTTTTATAAAATCACTTGTTGAAAGCCTAGTGCTATCAGGCATTGCCATGAGTATCACAGGTAACTCAAGACCCTGCTCAGGTGCTGAGCATTTGATTTCACATGCGATTGATGCAAAATATGGCGCCGGCAAAATTGCCATGCATGGTATACAAGTGATGGTAGCGACTTTGTATCTTGAAGCCCTTCGCGGCGACAATTTTGATTATATAGATCATTTGTATTTAGATACTAAGGATTTTTGTCATCCTGAACGAAGTGAAGGATCTTTTTCTATCAAATACAGCAAACTTAAAACGGTTCTAGCAAAACACAATCTACCTATAAGCTTCGAAGACCTAAAAATACAAGGCATCGAGGATATTATTTCAAAAGCACCTCTAATGAGACCCGATCGTTTTACGATTCTAAACTTAATATAAAAATATGTTATAATACATATATTATGGTCGCAGCTGTTGCTAAAACACAAAAAGTCGGAAAAGCAGTAAAAGTATCCCCAAAAGCATCACCTAAAGCGCTTAAAGCTGAGAGCCAAAGAGCAAAGGCAGAAGATATATCTGATGTGATGCAGAAGTATCGACAAATTTCTAAAATCGAATCCATCAAATATAAAGATCAAGAAAGTACAGATTCCGCAAAACAAATTCTAGAATCACTTAATTTTGGAGACAAACTAGACGAGGGTGAATTTATGCAAGTGCATAATGCTGAAGCTATCAAAAACATAAAAGAACCAGCGAGACTTGTTGTCGATATTAGCGGCAAAACAGCATCTAAATTATTTTTCAGAGATAGCATCGGCGAAAAAACTTTTGGCTGGATAACAAGATTATTTGGTGGGGCTGATAGGAGTTTAGGTAGAAGATTAGTTGCAAACGAAAATGTATTAGACCTGGCGGATCCAGATGGTTTTGAAATAACTCAAGAAATTAAATCCTCTATTCAAGCAGATTTGAAAACAGGACGCTACTCTGTTTCTGTTGTTTATGACGCTAATAAAGAAGGTAAGTTTGTTAAGCCCGAAGCGATAGCTTTGATAGATAATTTAGGACATGAAAACTCTAAACTAAAATCTTTTGGAGTTATCGATTATGTACTGGTCAGTGATTCAGAAAAATACATTGGGGATGAAGAGGATAATAGTAGATTATTAGCAGCAGATATGGTTCTGCACGCTGTCTCAGAGACTATGTCAAAAGATGCAGTATTATTCGCCCCGCATGTGATTCTAGGTGGCGAAGAGCCACTAACCAAAAATAGACATCACATTAATGGTTTAAAAGTAAATGCTGTTGGTGAACAAGATGGTGAACTTACCAATAAAACTATAAATGCGACTTTGAACTTTGGCAGAGGACAGCAAAGAGACTTACCAT
>JAJTHA010000078.1 GCA_021299565.1 Candidatus Caenarcanales bacterium | reverse complement strand
TTCTATTAGTTTTCCTTCGATCCCTTATTTCCCATTCTAATTATAGTTTTTCTAAGCGTTGCTGACTTTGAATTATATATAAAAGCTGATTGCGATAAATTAATTTCTTAAATTTATAAAATTATTTATTGAAAACTATCAAATAATTAAATAAATTATTCCTCTTGAAAGCTAAGCCTATTATTATTTAAAAACCTGAATAATCAATTCTCAACTAAATCTCATATCCTTACTCGCTTTTATAACTTGATAGAAAAAAGAAAAGGTTATGCCCAGTCACCATTATCACTGGAATAACATTTTTATTGTCTCTGATGTGTTTTAGGACTTCGATCCCAGAGATATCAGGCATACTCCAATCAAGTAAAATTAAATCAGGTTCTTCGAGTTCAAACATCTTCAAGGCCTGCTGACCGTTTGTTGCTATTGCTGTTTCGAAACCTTTTTGCTTTAGTGTATAAGCCATAGGCTCAACTAAATTAACTTCATCGTCTACTAAAAGAATTTTTAGTGCCATCTTAACCTTGTTATACCACTAAGGTTAACAAATAGTAACAGGAATTATGTTAATATCTTAACCTTTTGCCAATTCCGCTAGACCCTTTCTTGCATCTAGTTCATTTTTTGTTTCTTGAACAACTTCTTGGGCTCTAACGCGAATTTCGCCTAATAAAGCTTTCATTTTGGCCATTTGATCACGTAACTCGTCTTGCTCTAATGGGCCCTCGCCCAAAATGGCTCTCTGATATTGATCTTCAATGTTTGCAATATTAATCTGTGCTTGATTAGTATTAAAAGCATTTTTAGAATAGTCTTTTGAAGGATTGTAACCCATAATATGTAATTATAACACAAATATTAAAGCAAGGTAATGGGAATTGCTATTGTTAAAATAAAACCAATGGCTGATCCAATCCAACAAATCAAAAACGAAGCCAATATTGTAGAACTAATCTCAGAATACATTCCTGTTAAAAGATCGGGCACTAGCTATCTAGCGCTATGTCCCTTCCATAATGACAGCAAACCTTCTATGTACATCAGCCCAAGCAAGGGCATTTACAAATGCTTTAGCTGTGGAGCCGGTGGAGATTTGATCAAATTTTATCAGGAATATCACAAAAAAGAATTTAAAGACGCACTCAAAGACCTCGCCCAAAAATACAATATCGAGCTGGATGATAGCAATGAAAACAAGCAAGCGCAAATTGAACACAACAAAAAAATCAAAATGCATGAGCTTGCCGCAAAGTTTTATCATGAACAATTATTAGCTTCATTTGCAGCTCAAAAAGCAAGAGACTATTTAGTCAAAAGAAATATCTCAACAGCAACGATTAATAATTACAAACTAGGTTATGCTCCTGCTGATTATGACCTTTTGATCAAACACCTGAAAAGCAATCTAGAACTAGAAGAAAAAGAAATACTAGATGCTGGTCTAGCGGTTTTTAGTGAAAGAACAAATAGTTTTATTGATAGATTCAGAAACAAATTAATTATTCCTATCAGAGATGAAAGAGATAGAACCATCGCCTTTGGCTCACGCACACTAGATCCTAATGACAATGGTCCGAAATATATCAATTCACCTGAAACAGATATTTATCACAAAAGTAATATGGTCTTTGGTATAAATATCGCCAAAGAATTTATCCGCAAACTAGACGGAGTAATAGTAGTAGAAGGATATTTCGACCAAATAGCCTTACACCAAGCAGGCTTCAAAAACAGCATCGCCAATCAGGGTACAGCTCTAACCGCAAATCAAATCAAACTCATGACAAAATTCACGGAATCAAAAAATATATTTTTGTGCTTTGATCATGACAAAGCCGGCTCACAAGCTTGTGATAGAGCGGTATTAACCATCGGCGAAGTGCTTGGTAAATATGAGCATCAAGTCAAAATAGTTAGATTTGACGACTGTAAAGACGCAGATGAATTAATACAGTCAAAAGGCGCCAAAGCTTTTGAAGAAGCGCTACTTAAATCAGAGAACTACTATGACTACAAAATAAATGAACTGATTAAACCTCATTCAAACTCAAGTCCTCAAGACAAAGCAAAAGCCGTTAAAGAAATCAGTAAAATATTAAGACCAATACAAAACCCCATAATTCTTTCTGAATACAAAAAACAAATCGCAGCAATTCTTAAAATTGATGAAAGCATTATCAACAAAGAAATACACGAGAACATCAGTAGAGCAGATGAAGATCCATATCAAAACAAAAAATCAATAGAGAACGATAGAAACAGCAAAATCATCAAAAAAGTTTTTAATAAAATCGAGATTGAATTTTTGATACTATCGCTTGAGCACAAACATATCATAGAAAAATTTTTCCAAGAAAACAATGAACTAAGTGATGAAACATGCAAGTTTATTTTTGACAAAATAGTTGAAATCAGTTTTGAAAACCCTGATTTAGTTGATATCAATGAAAAATACAAACTTTTGATTGAGAAGATTGGACAGGATCTAAGCGCTTTTGAAATCGTCGCCGAGATTGGAGTAGCTCTAGAAAAAAATCTAGACGCTAAGGATTTAGATTCCAAAGAAAGATACCAAGGACTAATTAGACGTCTTAAAGAAAACAAACTAAAAAAACTAATTAGTAAAATCAACGAAGAATTAAATGAGATGAATAAATCAAGTAGTGAGTATAGTTTTAAACTACAAGAAAGACTTGTACTCGAATCAGAAATGCACAAGATCAGAAGACCGCAACTGGGCTAGTCTCTCTTCAACAGCTTGTATTTGCTTAAATTTATCAGGATTAGCCAAGATCCTTGAACTATATTCTCTAATAAACTTATCAAGTCTCTGACAAGAAAAATAATTCATCAAATCAATTCCAATTTCAAATGTCACGCTCGGATGACTATTAAAATCTACTAAAACTGTTTTGAGATTTTTTGGAATATTAAAAACAGGTAGACGAGAATCAATGGCAAAAATAGCCATATCTGAACTCATAACTAATTCTTTTACTTTTGTCACATGATATCCATCTTTGGATCTAATAAATTGCATTTTTGATAAATCGTTGTTCTCGTTAAATCCACAAACTTGATAAGAAGAAGAACTAGTTCTATGAACCAAAGTGATTTGGCTAGCGCTTATACCCGCATCAATCAAAGCTAGGCAAGATTGCATAGCAGTACTACCCGAGCCCAAAACAACTACTGAATCAGGCAATTTTGGCAGTTTTTCTATAACAGAATCAATCGCTACTTTACAGTAAGAACTTGTTTCCAAATGTTGAGACTCTTCTAACGCTTGCTTGAGTTGTTTTGCAGACTCCAAAAGTGCAATGCCTTCAAGTCCTAAATAACCCATAGTAAAACACTGTCTAAATGAGGTTTCTATTTGCAAACAAACTTCACCTTCACCAATTAAACCACTGTTTAAACCACAAAAAGTTCTATAAAAATGCAATCTTGCATCATCATCAAATAAAGAAGACAAAAGTTCTGGAGTTTTTATTAAACTTGCCATTTGCTCAGGTAATTCCTGCGCCAAATTTTCAATTTCTTCTGCATAAATAAAAAGCTCAAAACGATTGCAGGTAGATACCAAAGCCAATTGCTTAACTTTTGTATTAGTTTTGATCAAATCCAAAAATCTTGCATATTCGTCATGACCAAGTTTTAGGTTTTGTAGCTCTTGGTGATCGCAAAATCTAATATTGTTAGCAAGAGGGTTTGCTAAATTATTTGCTATTGAGGCTCCTAAATACAATAATCTCATCAATCAATTCTAGGTTTTGTTTGCGCTACACTTAGAGATTATACAGGACATTATTCAGTGAGTAAAATCGCCTCCCTCAAAATCAGTGTTGCATTATTATTAGCTTTATTGGCTTTGGTCTTTTATGGGACACTTTATCAAGCCGAACATGGGCTCTATCTTGCTCAGGAAAAGGTTTTCAAGCATCCGCTTGCAATAGCACTTATATCCATGCTTTTCATTAACTTAATCTTTGGATTAATTTATAGATTTAGGTATAAAACCAACAATATTGGACTTATAGTCGCTCATTTTGGCTTTGTAGTTTTATTAATTAGTGGTTTTCTTAATCTTAATTTCAGCGATGAAAACTTTATAGAAATCTATGAGGCCGAGAGCAGCAATAAACTTCAAAGTTATTACGACTGGCAATTGGTTTTCAATTCAAACAATCAAAAACAAATTTATGATTTAAAAAAGATCAATCATACAGAAGATTTTGAAATTATCAAAATCTATGAGAATGCACAAATATTTGACACTCCTTTTGCAGGTCAAATCTTCAAAGAACTACCTAGCAACAAAGACTTTGAAAAAAATATCAAAGCAATCAAGATCAATTACAAGGGTAACGAAATAATTCTCGATGGCAACGACCACAACTATATCGAAACAAAAGATTTTAATAGCTTTAAACTAGAAAGAAAAAATTCAAAATTACCATTTAGCATAAAGCTTATTAGTACTAGTCGCGAACTATATCCTGGGACACAGATTGCAAAATCTTATGAGAGCAAAATAGCAGTAATTGAAGAGGATTTAGAAAGAGAAGTTTTGATTTCAATGAACAAACCTTTTCGCAAAGGCTTATACACCATTTACCAAGCGAATTACGGCATGGACGAGGATGGTCAGGAGTTTGCAGTTTTTGCTGTTGTTAAAAATTTAGCCTATCTACTTCCTTACATATCGGTAATTATTAGTTCACTTGGTTTGTGTGTGCATTTTATTCTTAAGTTTATGAGAAGGAGAGGGAATGAAAACTAAGTGGTTTTTCAATCAACGTCATCCTGAGGAGCTGCGAAGCGGCGACGTCAGGATCTCATTCAAATTATTACTAATAGCAATTATCATCTTCTTCACTAGTAGCTATTCAGCCTGGATCCTTACGTCGCAGGCAAAGCCTGCTCCTCAGGATGACATTAAAAATCACATTAATGCAAATTACTTCAAACAAATCCCAATCCAAGATGAGGGTAGAATAAAACCTCTTGATACTTACGCAAGATACATAATGCTTCGCTTTTCGGGCAAAGAATCAGCAAAATCGATCAATGAATTAGCATCAATAATATTTGAACCAGAAAAAAGCATCACCGAAGATATTTTCTTAATCAATGATCCAGAAACAGTCGAAGCATTAGGGCTTAGCGCAAAACATTCAAGGAAATATTCATTCAAAGACTTACAACCAGCTGCTATTAAACTTTTTGAACTAGCTCAAAATTCCATACAAAAAGAAGAAAAATCAAGATCAAGATTTGAAAATGAAATACTAAGAGTTTTTTCTAATTTCAATGCCTATTCATTTTTGGCAGACAGTATAAGCTTTACTAGTCCGCATCCAAATTTTGCTCTTAGTGCCGAGTGCGCAGCAAAAATCAATTTAACAAGCGAGTCAATAAGTCTTTTAGATTTAATAGAAAAAGCCCCTCTCATTGCAAAATATTTACAAGAAAACAATAAATGCCAAAAAGAATATTTCGCTGCTTCATATTTTATGTATCAATGGATAGAACAATACAAAAGCATGAAAGAGGTACAAGATCTGGGTTTTGGCTTAAATATAATTCCAGTTGTTAGTGGACAATGGTTTAATACCTGGGATAGTTTGATTCAAAACAACATTAGCCAAAATGATTTACAAGTATTACAAAACCTAAAAAAAGCTTATATCAATCAAGATCAAAAATCTTTTGATCTTATGTGCCAAAAAATCATTGATCATTCAAAAAGTTTTTATCCTCAATACAAAATCACTTTGGAGTTAATCTACAATCAATTCAAAGCACTCAAAATTTCATTGATAATTTATTTAGTAGCTTTAATAATGCTCTTCTTTAAAATAGACCGTAAATATCCTAGAAGACTTATATATATTGGCTTAGGACTACATTTAATAGCTCTCATTTTTAGAATAATGATTATGTCAAGGGCGCCAGTGACTAATTTATTTGAAACATTTATATTTATTAGTCTTATAAGCGTGGCATCAGGTTTAACTATTGATAGGTTATATAATAAAGATTCTTCATCAAATAATTTGGGCTTAATTATCAGTAGCTTTACTGGCTTCTTGCTTTTATTAATTTCAGAAAAATTTGCGGCTGAAGGCGATAGCTTCAAGGTTTTAATCGCGGTTCTCGATTCAAATTTCTGGCTAAGCACTCATGTGATAGCGGTTACCATTGGCTATGCCATAGTATTTTGCGCAGGAATAGCAGCACATTTATATCTAGTAAATTCTCTTAGAGTGAATATCGACGCCAAACAACAAGCTCAAATTCTACAAACAACCATTGATTTAGTTGGAGTAGGATTGTGTTTTAGTTTTTTGGGCACTATGCTTGGGGGCATTTGGGCAGATCAAAGTTGGGGTAGGTTCTGGGGCTGGGATCCCAAAGAAAACGGTGCCTTGATGATAGTTTTGTACACTGCAGCGATTCTGCATGCAAGAATGGATGGCATGCTTAAAGCCTGGGGTTTGGCTTTTGCTACTAGTATATGTTGCATAGTTGTTGTTTTGTCCTGGTTTGGAATTAATTTGCTTGGAGTAGGATTACATTCCTACGGTTTTAATAAAGACATCGCTACGATATTTTGGAGCTATATG
>JAJTHA010000213.1 GCA_021299565.1 Candidatus Caenarcanales bacterium | reverse complement strand
CTTAGATTCTAAGGGCAAATGCAACGTTCCTTGATTTCTGCCTCAAAAATCTCTATTGGTGTTCTAAATCCTAGCCTTTTTCTAGGTCTGTTGTTGATTAATCCTACGTAATATTGCAACTCTTCGTTGCTAATTTTACGCAAATCAGTCCCCTTTGGAATGAATTCTCGCAAAAGTCCAATTGTGTTCTCACAAGTTCCTCTTTCCCAAGGACTATATGCGTGCGCAAAATATACTTTCATTTCAACGCTGTTTTCGATTTCTTTGTGCCTAGCAAACTCTGTTCCATTGTCATAAGTTATTGATAAGCAAAGCTCTTCTGGGATTTTTTCAAATAAATCTTTTGTAGATTCTAAAATCGCATCAGCTGTTTTATTTTCAACTTTTGCCGCCAAAAGCAATCCAGATTTGCGTTCCACATTGATCAGAACTTTAGGTCCATTTGGGGTTTTACCGAGCATCGTATCACCTTCCCAATGCCCAATTACTTCACGTTTCTCTACTTCTTCTGGTCTCATATCAATTGAGCGTTTGTTTGTAATAAATTCTGGGCTAGAACGTTTACGGCGATATTTACTACCTTTCCGTCGCAGACGGAGCTTGATGAGATCACAATGACCCGCATAAAGCCATTTGTAAATGGTTTCATGGCAAATTATTTCATCAGCATCTACTCTCCACTTACCAGCAATTTGTTCTGGAGACCAGTGCATCTCAATACAATCAATTATGAATTTTTCTAAAACACTGTCACTGACTATTCTTAGATGACTATTTGCTGTTCTTTTCCTTTCATACATTAACTGCCAGGCTTTTTCTGCAATGAAATCACCATCTGTGGAATTGTTGCTTATGCAACGACTAACTACAGATTTATTTCTCCCTAAACGGATACTAATTTCTGTAATATTTAATCCTTCGTCTTTCAATGTTTCAATTTTAACTATCTCTTCCCAGGTCAGATGACCTTTACTCTTAAATGACATTTCTTAACCTCCTGTATTTACTTAAAGAGGTCAGAAATCAAGTTTTGTTGCATTTCGCTTTAGAGCCTAAGCGGGTCAGATTTTGCCTTATGAAAATGGAGCTGTGAATGGTTTAATTTCACAAAGAGCTCAAAATCTTTTGATAGCTTTTGTGCAAAAGATCTGCAAACTTCAGCCAGCAGAAAAGTTCACTGAAGATGTTACTAAAGCTGAAGCTGAAGTTTCCAAAACGTACTTACGTGAAAAAGCTTTAAGCGCACTGAAAAAGCATGTGCTTTTAGGATATTGGTTAGCTCAGCCAAAGCTATTTGAATTACTTGGTGCTAAGGATAAAAATGACTTTGGAGCAAAAATATGCTCTCTAATACCAGAAAGAAATGGATACGGATTCTTAAGTGAAGACCAAGTCAATATAATTCAAAAATACGGAATCCCTGAGTTCAAAGATAAAATAATTGGAAATCCTCGCCTGAATCTTCAATATCTTGCAGAAAATAGCTTAGGTAAATCTGTTGATTGTTTTGATAAAGCCCTACAAGAGGAACCTATACCTGTTATAAAAGACGAAAATCTCATCAGAGAGGGAATTAATCAACTCAAAAAATATGCACCTTCGTTTGATCATATTATTGAGGATAGTCGCAAAGAAGGATTCTCTGAATGGATGTATGAATTTGTCAATAATGCTCAGGATGAATTGTTTTCTACAACAATAAACTACGAAAAAACTCCAAAAGATTTTGGTACCATCGCTGAGGTTGCCGATGCAAATGATCTTTTAGAAGCATCTGGAGTGGTAAATGCATTTAATGAAGATGCTTTGCAAACAGTATTTAACTGGATGGATACAAACTTCAAGCTTGCTGCTGGTGAAAATACTCAAGCCCTAGAAGAATACAGAAACAAAGCGCTAGCTTGCTTCCCGCAAGAAGTAGCTGGAAGACTAAGAGCTTCATTAGGTAAATAGACAATAGCTATGAGGATTTGGATAGGGTTATAGACGCCTTCAACAAAATTAGCAAAGCTTAACAAATGCGCCTTATTTTCTTGGTATTATTTCGAATATGGTTAACGCAACAATTAAAACATTTAATCCAACGGATCTTACAAATATCTCAGCAAGAGCGCAAACAGCACTAATTGCTTTTGTTCAGAAAATTTGCAAATTAAATCCCGAATCCAAAATACAACCAACTGTTGAACAATTCACCAGTGAATTTCAATCCAAGCTTCCAAGCGAAAAAGCTTTAAAGGCTTTTAGCACAGGTAAATCAGCTGAACTATGGTTAAGTCAACCAAGAATTTTTGAGTTGCAAACACCAGATGAAATCAAAGATTTAATTAACAAAATGCATGATTACATTGACGATTCTGAAGATTTTGATCTTAGGGTATTTAAAAACTTTGGCAGCACTGAGGTCAAAAAACAATTTACAGAAAAACAGAAAGAAGAAATAAATCAAATTGCACAAAAAGAAATAACAGAAGAAGACGGTTTTGATTGTTTTTCAGATCCAGTGGAAGTCACTAAGCAAACTATGCAGACAGAGGATTCACTGAGAAAAGAAATTGATTTACTGAATGATTATGATCCACTATTTAATGCTTTTAACTATTTATTAGGACTGGATAGAAATAATTATGCAAAGGAAAGTTTGTACGAGCACATTGATGCTGCTGAAAGAGATTTGCTTTCACATTCAAACGACGAAAAAGCACCACCTAAAGACTTCTTCACTACATTAGAACTTGCTGACGCAAGAGTAATGTTAGAAGCTTCTGGAATAGCAAATGCTTTGGATGAAAACTCATTTCAAACAGTGTTTGATTGGATGGATGAAAACTTCAAGCTTGCTGCTGGTGAAAATACACAAGCTCTAGCAGAATATCGAAACAAAGCGCTAGCTTGCTTCCCGCAGGAAGTAGCTGGAAGACTTAGAGCAGGAATAAACTAGGACCGCTCCTACCGTTTCACTACTTTCCAGATAAACAACAGCCGGGCATTTAAGGATTTAATACTATAATGTCGAAAGACCAAGAGTCATCGGCATCAATGAACAAAATAAACAAAGAAGAACTAAGCAAAATCGGTACCGTAGCAATACTTGGCTTGGTGGCTCTAATAGCAATTATAGTCTGGCTCAAAGGTCACAAAATCTATAATTACAACAAATACACTTTTTATTTCCGCAACGTAAATGGTCTTCAAGAAGGAAATGCTCTTAGATGGAACGGTCTCAAGATCGGAGTTGTAGACTCTATCTATCCAGTTCGCAAAAGTTTCACCCAAGAGCCATTGCCGGTATCTGCTCTGATCGGACTTGGCAAAAGACATCTTGATAGAGCTAGAGAAATGCTCACCAGTAGTGAGATTGAGGATCTTGTACTGGCTCAAGAAGAAGTCAACAAAGCTCAATTAGAAATCACTCTTGGTAAATCAAGTAGCATGCAAGAAGATATTATCGCAGGTAGACACGTGGCTGTAACTGTTTCTGTGACTACTCCCAACGTTCCTATTGGTCAACTCAATCAGGTAACCATAGTGCCATCAGGAGTAATCGGTGAACAGTATGTAGACATCACTACTATTGACACAGACCCTGAATACCGCAATCAATTTGCCAGCGATAGCCCAAGATTTGTCGTACTAGAACCCGTTCGCCTAGACACTTTGATCAGAGTTAACGCAGAATCAGCAGAAGCTGTCTCCAATTTATCAAATAGACTTAACGCTCTCTTCTCTGACGACGATGCTCAGAACATAAAAGTATTGATTGACAATTCAGCCCAAATTGCTGGAGACAAAAAGCTTAGATCTGACATTAGGAAAAGCGTAAATAATATTAACGAGATTACTCACGATTTCACGATTTGGAGATTCTTAGGATTAAACAAAAAGAAACATAAATAGATAAAAGCTGCTATAATTGTTATAAAATAACTAAATCACTAGGTCTTTAGGGATCTGTCATTGCTTTTGTAGTACCCACCCCGTATAATTTAGTATTTCATGATGGGAATTTTAGTCCCATTGCCAAAGGTACTGCAAAAAATTATGAGACGAAACTATTCGCGTGTAATCCCCAAAGTTAAAGCCTATTCAGGACAAAGAACAATAAATCTACCAGATCTAGCAGAAGTACAGAAGGAATCCTTTCATAGATTTCTTACTAAAGGGCTAGCAGAAGAGCTTAAAAACTTTTCTCCAGTAACTGACTATACTGGCAGGTTGGAGTTGTATTTCCTGCATGATCATTATACTTTCGAGGAGCACCAAGAACCAAACAAAGCCAAAACTCCTATGGAAGCTAGACTCAATGAGCAGAGCTATACCAAAAAACTTTATATCAAAGTTCGCTTTGTAAACAGAGACACTGGTGAGATCAAAGAATCCAAGATGTTCATCGGCGAAATCCCAATGATGACTGAGCGCGGTACGTTTATCGTAAATGGTGCTGAGCGTGTAGTTGTTTCACAAATCGTTAGATCACCTGGAATCTATTACAAGAGAGAGATTGAGCCATCTGGTAAGCGTGTGTTTAACGCAACTTTAATCCCTAACAGAGGCGCGTGGGTTAAATTGGAGACAGATGTTTCTGACTTCGTTTATATCAAAATCGACAAAACGCGTAAAATCCCTGTAACTATCTTCTTGAAAGCGCTTGGTTATAGAGAACAAGACATGAGAGATCTTTTCTCTCACTACGACTATCTTGCAAAAACTTTGGATAAAGATCCAACAGAAAGCGAAGAAGAAGCCTTAATCGAACTCTACAAAAAAATGCGTCCAGGCGAACACCCGAGTGTTGAAGGTGCTAGACAATTGCTTGAATCAAGATTCTTCAATGCGAAGAAATATGATTTGGGCACAGTAGGTCGCTTCAAACTCAATAATAAATTAGGTCCTAACGCACCAGAAGATCTTAGAACTCTAACAAAAGAAGATTTCGTGGCTGCTATCGACTATTTGATCAAACTAAACTTTGACGAAGCTCAAGTTGATGATATCGACCACTTAGGAAACAGAAGAGTTAGATCAGTTGGCGAATTACTTCAAAACCAATTCAGACTTGGTCTTAGCAGAATTGAAAGAATTATCAGAGAGAGAATGACTCTTCACGAACAAGAATCATTAACTCCAGCAAACTTGATCAACCCTAAACCACTTGTCTCTGCGATAAGAGAGTTTTATGGTTCATCACAACTTTCTCAGTTCATGGATCAAACCAATCCACTAGCTGAATTGACTCACAAACGTCGTATCTCTGCTCTTGGTCCAGGTGGACTTTCTAGAGAGAGAGCGGGTTTTGCGGTACGTGATATTCACCCTTCACAAAACGGTAGATTGTGTCCAATTGAAACACCAGAGGGTCCTAACGCTGGTCTAATTGGTTCACTCGCTTCACACGCAAGAGTAAACGAGTTTGGTTTCATTGAAACCCCGTACAGAAGCGTTACTGAAGGAATTGTCAGCAATGAAATGAGATACTATACAGCTCACGAAGAAGACACCAAGCGTGTTGCAGCGGGAGATGTGCGTATCAATTCTGATGGTAAATTGGCTACAGAATATGTACCAGTTAAATACAAAAACGAATATATCGAGACATCACCTGAGAACGTAGATCTAGTCGCTGTTTCTCCGATACAAATTGTATCTATTGGAACATCGTTGATCCCTTTCTTGGAGCATGATGACGCGAACCGTGCACTTATGGGTTCAAACATGCAACGTCAAGCGGTTCCTCTTTTGAAAGCAGAGCGTACACTTGTGGGTACCGGTATCGAAGGACAAGTAGCTAGAGACTCTGGCATGGTTGTTATTGCTGATGCTGACGGTACTGTAGCGCACGTAAGCTCTACTAAAATCACTGTTAAGTTTGATGATGAGAAGCGTGGTACTAAAGTCTACGAACTTCTAAAATATTTGAGATCAAACCAGGATACTTGTTTGAATCAAGTTCCAATTGTAAAAGTTGGACAAAAAGTTAAAGCTGGACAAGCTCTTACTGACGGTGCTGCAACTTGTCAGGGAGAACTTGCTCTTGGTAAAAACTTATTGATTGCATTCATGCCTTGGGAAGGATACAACTTTGAGGATGCTGTTTTGGTATCTGAAAGACTTGTTTACGATGATATTTATACTTCAATTCACATTGAGAAGTATGAAATTGACGCTCGTCAAACTAAGTTAGGACCAGAAGAAATCACTAGAGAAATTCCTAACGTTGGTGAAGATGCTCTTAAACACTTAGACGAAAACGGTATCGTGCGCATTGGTGCCATGGTCAAAGAAAACGATATTCTTGTTGGTAAGATCACTCCAAAAGGTGAATCTGACAACCCACCAGAAGAAAGACTCTTGAGAGCTATTTTCGGGGAAAAAGCAAGAGACGTAAAAGACAATTCTTTGAGAGTGCCTCACGGTGAATCAGGAAGAGTCATTGCTGTAAGAATTTATGACAGAGACAAAGGCGACGAATTGCCTCCGGTTTCAAACAAAGTAGTTCGTGTGTTTATTGCACAAAAACGTAAAATCTCTGTTGGAGACAAGGTTGCAGGACGTCACGGAAACAAAGGTATTATTTCAAGAATTCTACCTATCGAGGATATGCCACATTTACCTGATGGTACTCCAGTTGATATGGTTTTGAATCCACTTGGTGTTCCTTCACGTATGAACGTTGGACAGATTTATGAATGTATTTTGGGTATGGCAGCGACAATACTTGATCATGCTTACGAAGTACCTTCTTTCGATGAAATGTTTGGTGAAGGTGCGTCTGATGCACTTATCAAACAAGAAATGGGCAAAGCCAAAGACTCTAATAAAGAGGCTTTCAGCTGGTTAGATGCTTCTGGTAAAGTTCAATTAGTTGATGGTAGAACTGGTGAGAAGTTTGACAACAAATCACTTGTTGGTGTCATGTACATGCTCAAACTAGTTCACTTAGTAGATGATAAAATTCACGCTCGCTCTACTGGTCCTTACTCGCTTGTAACTCAGCAACCACTTGGTGGAAAAGCTCAGTTCGGTGGTCAGAGACTTGGTGAGATGGAGTGCTGGACACTTGAAGCTTACGGTGCAGCTTACACGCTACAAGAAATGCTTACAATCAAGTCTGATGACGTTGTTGGTAGATCTAGAGCTTACGAAGCTATCGTTAAAGGTGAAAATATTCCACCAGCTTCTGTTCCAGAATCATTCAAAGTATTGATGAAAGAATTGCAATCAATCGGTCTTGATATACACGCTCTCAAGAGAAATAGAGAGGGTGAAAGTCTTGAGGAAGTTGATCTTTATGTAGATAGTTTTGATCCATTGAGAAGCCGTAACATCCGTACGCGCAATCTTGAGGACACTATCAAAGAATTGACTGATTCAGGCAAATTGATGGAAGAAGATGACGACAAAGCTCTTGCTTCAGACTTTAGTTTAAATGAAGTCTAATTAGCAAGCAGGTTTGAGGGTTTAGAGAATTAAGGAAATTGAAATTATGACAGATGTAGACTTTGATAAGGAAATCGAAAATCAAGAAGCACTAAACGCCGAGCTTGATATAGAGGATTTCGAGGATGATATAGCTAAAGCTAATCTAGTCGAAGACAATGATATATTTGACAACCTTAAAATTCAAATCGCTTCACCAGCGCGTATTTTGAGCTGGTCACATGGCGAAATCCAAAAACCAGAAACTATCAATTACCGTACTCTTAAACCAGAAAAAGATGGTTTGTTTTGCGAGAAAATTTTTGGTCCAGTTAAGGACTGGGAATGCGCTTGCGGTAAATATAAGCGTATCAGACACAAAGGAATCATCTGCGAAAGATGTGGAGTGGAAGTTACAGAATCAAAAGTACGTCGTCACAGAATGGGTTCAATCACTCTTGCTGCGCCTGTTACACACATTTGGTTCTTGAAAGGTATACCAAGCTATTTGAGTTTGCTACTTGAAATAGCATTGAAAGATCTTGAACAAGTTGTTTATTTCAACTCATACATAGTTCTTGAACCTGGTAACGTAGAAGGTCTAAAAAAATATCAAATTCTTACTGAAGAAGAATACGACAAACTTCTTGATGAAGAAACAAATCAATTTGAAGTTGGTATTGGTGCTGAAGCTGTTCTTTTATTGTTAGAAGAATTGGCTCAACCAAAATACGAATTCCCTGATGCTAAGCGTATAGAAAAGGGTCAGTTATTGGCTTTGCCTGGTTTAGAAAAGCTAAAAGATGATCTAAAAGCAGAACTTGCAGTAGTAGGTGGATCACAACAAAAACGTACCAAATGCGTTAAGCGTTTGCGTTTAGTGAATTCTCTTTTGAATTCTTTGACAGACCCAGCGTCTATGGTTATGGATGTGCTTCCTGTATGTCCACCTGATCTAAGACCTATGGTTCAGCTTGATGGTGGTAGATTTGCGACTTCTGACTTGAACGATTTGTACAGAAGAGTGATCAACCGTAACAGTCGTCTAGCAAGATTGCTTGATATGGGCGCTCCAGAAATAATTATCAGAAACGAGAAACGTATGCTTCAAGAAGCAGTAGACGCTCTTATAGACAATGGTAGAAGAGGAAGAGTAGTTACCGGTACTAACGGCAGACCACTTAAATCTTTATCGAATATCGTTGAAGGTAAGCAAGGAAGATTTAGACAAAACTTACTTGGTAAGCGTGTAGACTATTCTGGCCGTTCTGTTATTGTAGTTGGACCAAATCTAGAATTACATCAATGCGGATTGCCAAGAGAAATGGCGGTTGAATTGTTTAAACCGTTCGTGATCAATAAATTGATTGAACGTCAAATTTGTCAGAATATCAAAGCTGCTAAAAAACTCATTGAGAAAGGCCCATCTGTGGTTTGGAATATTCTTAAAGAAGTTGTTAGTGGACACCCAGTTCTACTTAACCGTGCACCTACTCTTCACAGACTTGGAATTCAAGCGTTTGAACCAGTTATAGTCGAAGGTAGAGCAATTAGATTGCATCCACTTGTATGTTCAGCTTTTAACGCTGACTTCGATGGAGACCAGATGGCAGTTCATATTCCTTTGAGTATCGAAGCTCAAACTGAAGCTAGAACTTTAATGCTTGCAAACACAAACATTTTGACTCCAGCTTCTGGAAAGCCAACTATCACTCCTTCTCAGGATATGGTCATCGGGATTTACTATCTAACTATCGATAAACCAGATTCTAGTAATCCAAAAGCCTTTAAAGGCGCTGGCAAATTATTTAGCGACGAAGTCGAAGCACTCTCTGCATACTACGCTGGAGCAGTTGACTTATTCGCAAAAGTAAAAGTTAGATCTACTATGACTGAGGACAACAAGCCTCAACTGATCGAAACTACTATCGGTAGAATCATGTTCAATAAATTGATTATTGATTCTATTGAAGGCAAAGAAGTAGTAATGAATTAATTTCAAAGTTAAACAAGGAACAATACAATGGCAAAAACTAGTAAACAACAAACAGCTTGGGATAGAAAACAAAAAAATCCTGTTTTCGTTAACAAGACAGTAGACAAAAAAGAACTTGGCAAACTTATTGCTGATGTTTATGAAAACTACGGTAATGATACGGCAGCTAGACTTGCAAACAATTTGAAAGACCTTGGTTTCAAATATGCAACAAAAGCTTCTGTAACAATCAGTATCGAAGATTTGACTGTTCCGCCTAAGAAAAAAGATTTGATCAGAGAAGCGGAAGATGAGCTTGCTGTAACTACTCAAAGATTTGAACGTGGGGAAATCACAGAAGTTGAACGTTACAACAAAGTAATTGATACTTGGTCAGAAACCAACGAAAAAGTTACTGAAGCGGTTGTAGAACACTTTGATAGATTGAATCCTGTGTATATGATGGCATTCTCTGGTGCGAGAGGAAGTATCGCTCAGGTAAGACAGCTAGTTGGTATGAGAGGCTTGATGGCTGACTCTGAAGGTAAAATTATCGACTTACCTATTAAATCAAATTTTAAAGAAGGACTATCAGTTCCCGAGTATATGATCTCTGCTTATGGAGCTCGTAAAGGACTAGTTGACACGGCGCTTAAAACAGCCGATTCTGGTTATTTAACTAGAAGACTTGTTGACGTTGCTCAAGATGTAATTATTAGAAGCAAAGATTGCGGCACAACTAGATACTTGATAATGAGACCATTAATGGATGGGGAGAATGAAGTTCTTGGCATTGGCGCACGTATCATTGGACGTAATGCTTGTGAAACACTTAAGCATCCTACTACTGGTGATGTTCTAATCAAAAAAGGTGATTTGATCAAGCGCAAAGAAGCTGATCTAATTGAAAAAGCTGGTATTAAAGCTATCAAGATCAGATCTGTTCTTACTTGTGATTCTAAATATGGTGTTTGTAAAGCTTGCTACGGCTGGTCTACAACAGACAACAAGCCAGTTAACTTGGGTGAAGCGATTGGTATTATCGCAGCTCAATCAATTGGTGAACCGGGTACACAGCTTACGATGAGAACCTTCCACACTGGTGGTGCGGTTGCTGGTTCTGGTAAAACTCGTGAAACTTATCAATCTCCAGCTGAAGGTGAAGTTTCTTACAACTTTGATGTTAGAGAAATCAGAACCAAGTACGGAGATATTTTATATTTGGCACTTAAGGGTGGTAAATTAACGGTTGGTGCTAAATCTTTAGACATTCCTCAAGGCGCAAAAATCTCAGTAAGACCTGGAGCGAAAGTCAAACAAGGACAGTATTTGGGAGATGCTCCTGAAATTAGCAAAAAACAAATTCTTACAGAAAAAGCTTCTAAGGACGTAATTACCCTGCAAGCTGGTTTAGTTGAGTTTCTTGGTTTTGAAGCTGATGAAATCACTGATAGACAAGGAAATATTTCTAAGCAAGCAATTAAACAAGGTACTATTTGGGTTCAAGCCGGAGAGGTTCTTCCTTTGCCGAGTGGCTCAAAAGTAATTGTAGAGAAGGGTAGCCACGTTAAAAAAGGTCAAATTCTTGCTGAAAGCATTATCAAATGTGAGCATGATGGTGAAGTTAGATACGCAACTGACATGTTAGTAGAAAAAACTAGAGTTGGCGATAGAGACGTTAAAAAGCTTTCAAGAGGAAGATTAATAAACGTAATCAACGCTTCAATTGGTGCATCTAATGCAAAAGTAGAACAAACTCAACAAGGTAATGTTTGGATACTTGACGATGAAAGCGAAAAATATATGATCAAAGTTGTTAGTGGAGAGCTTATCGACAACGGTAAGATACTTGCTGAAATTTATGATGATGCTTTGACACCTATGCTTCCATGTTCAGGAGAAATCAGATTTGATGGACTTGAAATCGATGAAAGAAAAATCGTAACTAAACACGGCAGAGTGATTTTTATACCTGAAGAAATTCATGTTTTATCAAAAGATGCTAGCTTGGTCAACAAGAGAACTGGTGATCATGTTACTGCTGGAACCGAGATAGTAAAAGACGTCTATGCTTCTATTGATGGTATCGTAAGAGTTACTATCGACAATAATATTGTTCACGAAGTAACAATTACTCCTGGTGAATTGTTTGAAGTAGATGATTTATCAAAACTTAAATTTGAAGACGGTGACATTGTCAAAAAAGGCGTTGAAGTTGTACCTGGTGTAACAACTAAAAAACCTTCAATGATCACTTTATTTGTTGATGAAGATAGCGGTGAAACAAAACTACTCTTGAGAGAAGTTCAGTTGTTTGATATTTCTCCTAGAGAAGTTAACTTTGCAGCTGAGACTACAGACGAGAATATCAATATCTTGCCTGTTACTCAAATGAACTTTAAAGATGGAGATAGAGTAAGAAACATCAATGGTGGAGCTCTAACTAAAACAAGCTTGATTCTTTATTGCAAAGACAAATACAAAGAATCAAAAGGTTTGGTTGAGATAATTGAAAAAGATTTCAATATAGTTTTCCAAGAAAACATAATTTTGAGAAGCGACAGATCGACAAGCACCATAACAGAAGTTTTGGTTGAACCTGGCGATATGGTTAAAGCATCTCAACCAGTAGCAAGAGTACAAACTGTTGCTAGCGCGGATGGTGAAGTGTTCTATAGTGAATCTGACAAATACAGAATTCTAGTTCAAACTACTCACAACTCATTTGAAGTAAAAGCTCCTAAGCACAAACTCAAAGAAGGTGATTATGTACTTGCTGGTGATGAACTAGACAAAGGCGTTATCATAGAAGAATCCGGTAGAGTGATTGCGGTTGATGGCGACAAAGTTACTATTCGTAAAGCTCAACCTTTCTTGGTGAGTGCTGGTACTAGATTGCATGCAGACAACCATTCATTGGTGCAGCAAGGTGATCAACTGGCAACAATTATTTACGAAAGAATTAAGTCAGGAGATATTGTTCAGGGTCTTCCAAAAGTAGAAGAATTACTCGAAGGACGTAAGCCTCGTGATCCATCTGTAGTATCCGATATCGAAGGAACTGTTGAAATCGTCAGTCAAGATGGTGGTGATTCTGTTTATATCCAAAGCAAAACTGAAAGAAAAGAATTGTTTATCCCACCTGGACAAAATATTATCGTTGTTACTGGTGATAAAGTTCAAGCTGGTGATGTGATCACTGATGGTCAACCTAACCCTCATGAATTACTTGAATTCAAAGGCACAGAACATTTACAACAGTTCTTGGTTGATGAAGTACAGTCTGTATATATTTCTCAGGGTGTTGAAATTGCGAATAAACACATTGAAGTTATTGTTCGTCAGATGACTCGCAAAGTTAAAATCGAAGATCCTGGTGATACTGAGTTATTGCAAGGTGAGATGCATGAGAAAGCTTACGTTGATAAAATCAACGAAGCTGTTTCACAAGAGAATAAAACTCCTGCTAAATACAAAGCAGTTTTACTTGGTCTTACTAAAGCAAGCTTGAACACTGAAAGCTTTATTTCAGCTGCATCATTCCAAGAAACTACAAGAATTCTTGCTGAAGCTGCTATCAAAGGTAAAGTGGATTGGTTGCATGGTCTCAAAGAAAACATAATCATAGGACGTTTAATACCTTCTGGTACTGGATTTGATGAAGAAGTGGATTCTGATGATGCTTTGTGCGCTACTGACAACGAGCGCGCTGAATTAGTACAGTCGATCTAAAATAAAAGACTCATTTAAAAATACATTGATAAGGGTTATCACCTATCAAAACTTATTATGTTGATTCCTTTTAATCATTATGGATGTTCAATTCAATCCTTACCAGACTCCCACGACGAATTTAAAGAAAGCTAGTAAAGAACCCATAAATCAACTGAATTTACCGATGGACAAAATCTCTGTTATCGTGGCTGGCAGGGAACCCGGGATCAAGCCTGGAATTTATTCCCTATTTTTAAAGGGGCATGCTTGCTCGCGTAATCATGCTACTTTGGTCTTCGATCCTTCTGACCAAACACTAAAAATCTCTGATAATCAAAGCTCTTTTGGAACGACGGTTAGCTTTAAGGATAAAACAGATAAAAAATTTGTTTTTTGGCTCAATAAAGATAGAAGACCAGCGACTTCAGATGAAAGACAAAAATTTATCACTTTTTTTAAATTAACACAATTTGTCTATAGCCAATCTGGTAGCATGTACCCCCGTGATTGTCGTGATAGTGATTTAGATTTGGACTTAACTTATGCAGATGTAGAGAAAGAGCTTAGTTTGGATCTTAAAGCCAGCTGGGAAATTAAATTCGGTAATTATTGTTCATCACCTCTTGCATCAACGACCTTGAAAAATGACGGCAACACAATAACAATGGAGGATGTTAACGAGCGAACTATCATTCTGCAGCATAATTTCAAGAAGCAAAGCGAGCCGCCACCAGCTCCATCTCTTGTAAGGCGAGTTTATAATGCTGCGTTAGTTAAGCTAGGTATTAAAAGAGACTAATTCTCATTTCAGTTAAATTATAATTTAAGTGCCATTGTTATATCCTCATGTTCAAAAGCCAGAGGATTTCCTGAATCATTAACTGAGACTGGATCCCAAGGTCAAATGCAATTTGATTTAATACCAGGCTGTATGCCTAGTCTTTAAGATGGATTTAGACTATTTAGTCTAGAACTAAGGGCTAAATTTTGAGCATAAAATACTTATGCTCAAAGGGATTTATACCTCAGCAAGCGGCATGGAAGCTCAACATCTCAAACAAGAGGTGCTTGCTGATAACTTGGCCAATGTTAATACCTCTGGCTACAAAGCTGCCAAGCTAATACATAAATTAGGCGCAGAAAAAACTGTTTTTGATTTGTCTAGTAATGAATCAATTGGCAAAATCAATTCTGGAACTGAGATCTATGATACTAGTTATGATTTTGCACAAGGCGCTCTAAGACAAACTGGCAACTCCCTGGATCTGGCGATAAGTGGTTCAGGATTTTTTCCGGTACAGGACAATATTGGGAATATCGCTTACACTCGCAATGGAAATTTTTCTATTAACGCTGATGGCTATTTGGTTACACAAGCTGGAGACCTGGTCTTAGACTCGGGTTACGCGCCAATATTTTTGGGAAATGATTTAATAAGTCAAATCAATATTTTGAATAACGGTAACTTGGTAATAAATGGCGAATACAGAACAGTAATGAGACCCTTTGATATTCAACCTGGAACTCCTATAATTAAAACCGAAAATGATAAATTCGTGATTGCTGAAGGCGGAGCCCAGCCAATATCAAACGAAACAGCCATTATCAAACAAGGATTTGTGGAAAGCTCAAATGTAAGCGCGATCAAAGCTTCAACAGATATGATACAGATCAACCGTACTTATGAAGCTAATCACAACGCACTTAAAGCTCAAATGGATTCCCTCGACATGCTGATGAGAATCACCGACGGGATATAATTCTTTCAAGCTATAAATTATTCACCATAAAGTCACTCCGAGACCTAGCTAAATTAACATGGGCATGTTGATTTTGCGTTCTAAACTATTAACAATCGCTCCGCTGGGCTCAGGCAACACATTTTGCTGGCGAGCACTCGCAAAATGTGTTCCTTCGCCTATTCGCTACGCTTTACTTAAAACTGGATTGCCACGCCGCTTCGCGGCTCGCAATGACTTTAAACTACACAAAGTTAATTCATGTTATAAATAAATCATGGACAAATCTCAAGTAGCTCCAATTTTAGGCAAAATTGTTGCAGGACTATACATAATTAGCCTCAAGCAACAAGAAAAAGAAATGGGATTCCTTGCTAGCTGGGTACAGCAAGCAGGTTTTGAACCACCAATGCTGACTATTGCTTTCAATAAAGAGCGTAAAGAAGCTTTTAGTTTACTTAGTCTCAGTGGACATCTAGTAGTGAATATCATGGCTAAGGAAAACAGCAAGACCATGTCCAGATTTTTCAAACCCGCACCAGAAACAGGTTCTATCTTTGATGAATTAGAAACCTTCAAAGAAACTACAGGCATACCAATACTCAAAGACTCACTTGGCTTTCTTGAATGCAAATACAAATCAGAAATGATTAGCGGCGATCATATTATTGTTTTGTGTGAAATAATCAACGGAAAGCTCTTAAACACTGAATTACAGCCGTCTACTCATATCAGACCAGATGGCTTCAAATATTAAAATCAACAAATTTAAAGTTAATGCTATTGAAAAACTTTTTTTGTTGATTGTTTTTTTGGTATTGCTTTATTGCTGTGGAATCAATTTCAGCCCATATAAATTTGATCAAGTAAATGTCATGGAAATCCTGCAAGGACCATCTATCAAACATTGGTTTGGAACAGATCCCCTTGGGCGAGACTTGTACACTAGAATCATTCATGGAGCGACCATGAGTTTTGGAATAGGCTTGGCTACAGCGTTTAATGCACTGGTCATTGGCGTTACCCTTGGTGCAGTGGCTGGCTATGCTGGCAAATGGGTTGATGAAGTCATCACCAAGTTTATTGATTTTATTTATTCATTACCGGATCTATTGGTATTGAGCTTAATAGCTCTTGCTTTTTCTCGTTCAACAAGCGGCATAGTCTGGGGTTTAGCGTTTATTAATTGGATGGATTTAGCAAGATTGGTTAGAGTTGAAACTCAAAGAATCAAACAAGAAGAATTTATTCAAGCAGCAAAAGCCTTGGGCTTAAATCACTGGCAAATTATCCTCAAACACATTTTGCCAAATGCCTCAAACCAAATATTACTTAGCTTGAGTTTTATTATCCCAAGAGCGATTTTGTCAGAGAGCACCTTGAGCTTTATTGGACTTGGCTTATCTCCGCCCGATACCAGCTGGGGTACTTTAGCAGGAGACGCCTGGCAGTATTTACGAATTAATCCACATTTGATATTCTTTCCTGCCTTAATGATATTTATTACGGTTTATGTCATGAACATTTGGGCTTTTCGTGCGAAATCCTTTTTACAAAGCTGAAAATCAGTGTTAGCATACCTCTATGAGGAAAATTTCTAACATAAGAAGATCAGAAGCCGGCTTGACTCTCGTTGAGTTGATGGTAGTAGTTGTAATTATCGGTATTCTTGCAACTATCGCAATTCCAAATTTGATGGAAGCACAAGACAAAGCCAAAAACGCAAACGTAATTGCAGCAGCTAATGCACTGACTTCTAATATCCAAATCGCAGCAGTTGATACTGGTGGAATTATTCCTGAATCTACTTATGAAGTTGAACAAGTTGGCGCTATCAAAAAACTTCTCAACCCTTTCACTAAACAATCCATTGAACTTGTTGAAGGAATAGTTGATCCTGATCAAGACATGCCAGGAACTCTAGGTTACGAACCAAATGTTTCACTTGCTAAACCTTTTAGAGCTGGTATCGACAAAGAACCTGAATTGCAACCTATGGTTGGTGGCTTTGTTGTTACTGGACTAGGCGTTGTTAAAGGCGAACCAGCGATTGTTGTTGCTTTAGACAACGGTTAATTATGAGTTTGATTTATAGCAGTTACCTTGGTGCTTTCTTGGGCATCAGTTTGTTTTTGCTTTCGATAAATGTTATTCGCTTTAGACGCAAGCATGGACTAGCTTTTGGAGATGGTGGCAATGAAGATCTTTTAAGAGCTACCAGAGCACACTCTAACTTTTGTGAATATAGCCCGCTTTTCCTAATACTGTTTTTAATCCTTGAATTAAAGACATTCAATCACTACGCCCTTCTAGCTCTCGCAATATTTTTTATTGTTGCTAGATTGTTGCATGCCTTTAGTATTTTATTTTTTGAAATCAAATATAAGTCAGTGAAACTGAGACAAGTTGGCATGATCATGACTTTTATAACCTTAACGATCTGTGCTGTATGCCTATTGATTAAATAGACCCTGCTCCGACAATGTCGGCGTTTTTCAGAGTACGGTCTATTTTTAACTTAGATATAAACCGCTGGTATTTGATAAATATTTGCTGCAATCTCACGAATCTCTGCACCATTATTAATAACGATTCCATATTTGCATTTATACTCACTGATAAAATTCTTCAAACTAATTAACTGATCAGACTTGAACGATGAACCTGATTTGATCTCAATTGGAATAAGTCCTTGAGCAGTGTCTAAAACCAAATCTATCTCTGCTTTGTGTTGAGTTCGATAATAGTAATAATTTATGTTTGTATAAATCCTATCAATATTTTTTCTGATTTGATTGATCACAAATCCTTCCCAAATGAATCCAAAATAAATGTTAGAAATCATTTGATCAGTATTTTGAAATTTATTGAAATAGTTAATTAAGACATTATCAGCCAAATACCCTTTTGGCATTTTGATGAGTCGTTTAGTTGAGCTTTTATCAAAGGCTCTCAATAACTGCCAGACAAAGGTCCCTTGAGCGATTTCCAAATATTGTTTTACCGTAGGCTCAGAAACTGATAAAGAACTGGCAAAATTAGAGTACTTAACTGTATCTCCGGAGCTTTGTATAAGCATTTGTACAAATTTTCTATAGTTCTCGATTTCTAGTTTGGGGAAAAGATTACGAATATCTCTTTCGATATAAGTTTTGAAATAATTTTCTTGCCAGCTATGATAAAAATTTGCATTTTTTCTTTTGAGGAAAGGCTCCGGATACAATCCATATAAACAGAGTTCATACAATTCTTGCCTTTCATAAAGTTTTTTAAGTGAAGAAAACTTTTCTGGTGAAAAAATATAATCATAAAATTTTGAGCTTTTGCGCTCCAAAGCTTCATCCCAGCTCAGACAAGGAATTTCGATAATTGCTACTCTACCAGCAAGTGTTTCACTGATTTGATTAAGCAATAATGGAGAGCTTGATCCACTCAGAAGAAATCTTCCAGTTTTACTGCGCTCTTCATCAATTTTCACTCTAAGTGCTTTGAAAAGATTCGGACATAATTGTGCTTCATCTATCACTAATGGATCTTTGTGATTGTTCAGAAATAATTCTGGATCAGAATCAATATAATCAAAATCAGAAAGTTTTTCCAAATCAAAAAATTGTGCTTTGGGTAAAATCATTTTGAGTAGTGTCGTTTTACCTACTTGCCTTGCTCCCAAAACTACAACGCAAGGAAACATTTCTAAAGCTTCTTTGATTTTTGTTGATAGTTTTCTGGCTAGCACTATCTATATTATACCGAGTAAATCCAAACTCTAACTTTAGATTTACTCGGTATTCAGATCAATAAACGCCACCAATCCCAGCAACATGTGGTAAGATAATCACGGTGATTAAGATAAGCGGGCTGAATCCTCTTAATCCTAAAGTGGCTTATGGGCTTCCCCTTCAAGCTTCAAGCAGGACTAAAATAGATATTACTAATGGGCCAATCGATTTCTGCAATAACTCTACGATACAAAAGTTTCTATTACGAAGACTTGATAGCAGAACAACTTTAACCACAGATCCTTTAAAAGCAATTGGTGCTGCACTAAAGTCTCTAAACTCTACAAACCTAGACGATAATCAAAGGCGACAAGTCATAAGTAAATTAACGGATATACTGGCAGATGGATTATTTATCAATTCTTCTAATCAAGAAGATTTCGATGAATTTGTTGCAAGAATAAACAAGGTTTACAAAGAAGTAATAGCAGAATTGAATCCGGGGAATCCTGCAGAGTTTGATTCGGAGGCTCCTATTCTTCTAATATGTAGAAAATTCCTGATAAATGCCTATCTCGTAAAAGTAAGCGAGATATTACCAAATCTCACCCAAGATGACAGTCAAATTAATTTAGATGCAATAAATATTACAAAAAAATCTGATATAAAAGCCCAACAAGCAGCTGTTGAAAAGTTTGGTTACACTATTCTAGATTACCCACCATTGCAAGAAAACTCGGTGTTGATTATTCCCGCTCTTGCATTTGATTTTGACTGGAATGCACCTAATGCTCAAACATTAAAATCTAT
>JAJTHA010000220.1 GCA_021299565.1 Candidatus Caenarcanales bacterium | reverse complement strand
GATTGGCTTTGACAAATTTGAGATAAAAAAGTACGTATTCATCAAGTAATCTAAATTTGGTTTTTTTGCTCTCATCTGATGAATCGACAGAGGTGATTTTTTCTATAAAACCTGCTTTTTCCAAGTCCTCTAATAGCTTGGTTAAACGACCACCTGTTGATAATCTGGTTTTCTGAGCTATTTCTTTATAGCTTGAACTTGGGTTTTTGTATAAAAACTCTACGATTTCTTGATAGTTAATTTTATTCTTGAAATTACTATGAAACAACAATTCATATTCTTTAAGCAGTTTAGCGTCTTTCATAAAAAATAATTCGTTGATATTTTGTTCTGAGGATTTGTTTGGATCAACAAACTCCCAATATTTTGGGATGCCACCAATACACATATATAAATCCAAAATATCCAAATAATGTCTTTTTTTATCTCTAAAAAATTCTTTTACCTCTAAAATACTCAAAGGCTCTAGGTGAATCACGCTTGTAATCCTTTGATAGAGAGCACTTGATTGAATAATGTTTGTAGTCATGAAAGATGAAACTGAGCCACAAAAAACAATTACAGATTTTTTATCAAGAGACCAGTATTTTTCCCAAAAACTTTTAAAAATAGAAATGAATGGTTTACGAAAATTAGCAAGCCACTGCACCTCATCAAAAAAGATCACAGGCTTACCGTGGTTTTGCCATACTTCATGCAAAATCTCAAAAACCTGAAACCAATTATTCGCACTTAAATATTGATAAGTAGAATTCTCAGTTAAATCACTTAAGCTTTTTAAAACTGCTTTGATCTGCTGTTTGGTACTGAGCCCCTCTACTCCTTCAAAAATCCACAGTTTTTTAGCAAATGCTTCTTTGACCAATCTGGTTTTACCGACTCTTCTTCTACCATAAATTGCTATTAAACTTGCATGCGAAGAATCAAGCTCTTTTCTCAAAAGATCTAGCTCATATTGCCTTCCACAAAATGCCATAGATAAATTTTAGCGCAAAAGCACTTTTTTATCCCCGTTTGCGCTTAAATTTATTTTCAGAATTTTAGCGCAAAAGCAGTTTTTTACCCGCGTTTGCGCTTAAATTCGATCAAAAACCACTATTTTCATTAGTTCTATGTGATAAAAACCATAATATTGGGTATAATTATAGATAGAACTAACAAAATCATGAAGGTAATTATAAGAAAAAAGTATCTGGATTTCTTGATCAAGCTTGCTTTTAACAATAAGCTTATCAAAGTTTTGAGCGGGCAAAGGCGAGCAGGCAAATCATATATTTTAAGACAATTCATCGATGCTCTTATCAAAGATCATAAAGTCTCTAGTAAAAATATTTTTTATGTCAATTTTGAAGATGAAGAGTTTAAAAATATCAAAAACAAAGACGATCTTTCTGAACTAATCAAAAAATATACAAAAGAACGCAAACCTGATTTAAAAAAAGAATTATATCTGATTCTAGATGAGATTCAGGAAATCACAGGCTGGGAGAAGCTCCTGGCATCTTACCTTGCAAATACTCAAATCCAATATCAGATTTATATCACTGGCTCTAACTCTAATCTACTCTCATCTGAGCTAGCTACATATATCACTGGTAGATATATAGTGCAAGAAATTTTGCCTTTTTCTTATCAAGAGTTTCTGGATTATTATCAACTAGAGTCTAATCAAACAAATCTAATCGAATACCTCAACTCTTCTTCACTACCAGAGACTTTTCATCTGAATAAAGAAGAAGAGATCATTCGGAACTACTTAAAAGCTGTCAAAGACAGTATTCTACTAAAAGACATAGTCCAAAGATACAAAGTCGAAAACGTTGCTCTTTTAGAAAATCTATTTTTGTTTCTCATTGATAATATTTCAAACCCCTTTTCGATAAACTCAATTAATAAAACCTTGCTTGCTAATAATATTTCTACCAACATCAATACTTTATCGAATTACATTAAATATCTAGAAGAATCTTTTGTGCTCCATGGAGTATCTAGATATGATCTCAAGGGTAAGAAAATTTTGGAAGGCGAAAAAAAATACTACCTCAATGATTTGGGGCTTAGAAAATTTTTGTTTTCAAAGTTTGATTTAGCAAACGGTAAGTTTCTAGAGAATTTTGTTTATAACGAACTTAGATATCATGGTTTTGAGGTTTATACGGGTAAGATCAATGATTTGGAGATAGATTTTGTTGCAGAAAAAAACAAAAAAAGAATTTATATACAAGTAGCTTATTTACTTGCTGATGAAAAAGTCATCCAAAGAGAATTTGGAAATTTACAAAAGATCAAAGATAACTGGGACAAAATCGTGATTTCTCTTGATCCTCTCTCAATGGGCTCTGTTGAAGGCATAGAGCATAAACAGGCTTGGGACAAAAACCTATTTGCTCTCCCAGCTAAAGATCTGGTCTAAAGAAGATTTTATGGTTTTATCTGTGAAATATTATAACAATGGCAAAAATGAGTCACCGCGGCTTATAAACAGTATAATTTAGCCAAATATACCGTTTATGCACGATAAAATTAGCGAAAAATTACCATCAATAAAACAAATAACCATCGGCTCTAGAGACAGTAAACTTGCTTTGGTCCAAAGTCATTATATTCGCGATCTTTTACTCTCCAAACACCCTGATCTAGAAATCACGATTAAAGAAATCAAAACCCAAGGCGATAAAATCCTTGATGTAGCACTTGCCAAAATCGGCGATAAAGGGCTTTTCACCAAAGAACTTGAGCATGAATTACTAGAAGGCACTATAGATCTTGCTGTGCATTCAGCAAAAGATATGCCCACCAAACTGCCTCCAGAACTAGAAATCATTGCTTTTACCAAAAGAGAAGACATTAGAGATGTTGTCTGTCTGTCAGCTACAACTCAAGCAAAATCACTACAAGAAGCAAAAGTTATAGCAAGCTCAAGCTTAAGAAGAGTGGCCCAGCTCAAAACTCTATATCCAGAAAAAACTTTTGTCGATATGCGAGGAAACTTGCAGACAAGATTCAAAAAACTAGATGATCCAATTAATCAAATCGATGCGATGATACTAGCCGCAGCAGGATTAAATAGACTAGACATGCAATCTAGAATTAATGAGTATCTGGATCCAGATCTAATCCTTCCAGCAGTAGGACAAGGAGCACTAGCTATCGAAATCAAATCTAATTCAAAATTCAAAGAAGTTTTCAAAGAAGCCTTGAATAATTCTAGTGATGAAATTTTATTATTAGCTGAAAGGGCTATGCTCAGAGAGCTTGAGGGCGGTTGCCAAATCCCTATCGGTGTTAATGCAAAACTTCTCAACGATCAAATTGAAATAACTGGAATTGTTCTGAGTCTTGATGGAAGTCAATCCATTAAAGAGACAATTATCGAAAATATTCAAAACCCAGAAGCGACAGGTATTAAACTTGCTCAAAGACTTATTAACAAAGGGGCTAAAGAACTTTTAAACCGATAATTTTTGAGGTATTTTATAGCCTAATTTAACCAGAGTTTTCTCGAGAGCAGCAAGCCCCATCAAAATATCTCTATCACAAACAAAACCTAAGTGCCCCATTCTAAAAATTTTGTTCTCTAATTCTTTTTGTCCATTAGCAACAGTAATACCCCAGTCTTCTTTAATAGTTTTTCTGATATCAGGCACTGCGATATTTTCAGGTGGAACTATTGCAGTAATAGCGGAAGACGCATCTCTATCATCACACAAAAGTTTCAAGCCCAAATCTTTAATCCCTTCTCTCAAACTATCTCTAAGACGTGCGTGTCTTGCATAAATATTATCAAGTCCTTCTTCTTGCATTTTAGTTAATGCAAGCTCAAGCCCTACAATAAAAGAAACATTGGGGGTCCATGGCGTTGTATTGTCCTTCAATGCTTTTCTAGCCTGCTTCCAACAGAAATAATAACCCGGAGCTTTACACTCTTCTTTTGCTTTGAGTGCGGCTTCTGATACATAAATAAAGCTTAGACCAGGTGGTAGCCTGAAACCCTTTTGAGAGCCCGAAACCAGAACCTCGATCTCTAATTTATCCATTTCAAG
>JAJTHA010000150.1 GCA_021299565.1 Candidatus Caenarcanales bacterium | reverse complement strand
ATGATATCTTCTGCTCTTCTCACAAAAGACAAAGCTATAAAGTCAGCGTTTGATTTAACCGCTTCGATGATATCTTCTCTATCTTTTTTGGTTATAGCTTCAACTTTGAGTTGTTTAGACTCAGGCAAATTCACTCCCTTATTGGATTTAAGCAACCCTCCGACAACAACTTCAGTTTCAACTGTGTTTTTTGAAATACTTTTCACTTTTAGTCTAAGTACTCCATCATCAAGCAAAATTCTTTGCCCAATCTCAACTTCTTCCGGAAGCTGCGGATAATTTTTGATAAAAACAGTTTTAGGATTTATAGAATAATTTGCATCTGCCTCAATTGTAGTTAATATAATGGTTTCACCATTCGTGATTTCGATTCCAGGTTCAGGCAATGTACCTGTGCGAATTTTAGGACCTTGCAAATCTACCAAAATCCCAATTGGTCTTTGGTACTCCGCTGATAATTTTCTGATGAGATCAATGCGAGCATTTCTGCTTAGCCAGTCACCATGCGAACAATTGATACGCGCCACACTCAGCCCGGCTTCTATCATTTGACGCAGTGTTGCTTCATCTTCGCTAGAAGGTCCTAAAGTAGCTACGATTTTGGTAAGTGGATATTCTGTAATGTGTTTCATGGTTTTGCTATTATCCCTAATATAGTAGCCTTTTTTGCGCCTGTTGAGCTTGGTATATTGGCGGGAATATCTTGATAACAGCTGAATCCCAACAGTGAAAAAAGCATCGCCTCCTTGTATTGCTCTTTTATCTTAAACTCGTCGTGGCTTTTGAAGTTGATCCCTGGATTTAGCTGATAAAGGTAATCCATAATAAATTTGTTTTTGATGCCACCTCCAGAAACATAAACTTTGGTGATCGGATATTTTTTAAGTTCATTTGCAATGGTTAGCGCAGTGAAATATGAGGTTGTAGAAATTATATTTTCTTTATTGCCTAGATCCAAAAATTTATCAGCATATTTTTCACAGAAAAGCTCACGGCCAGTAGCTTTTGGAGCTTCAAGAGAAAAATACTCAGTACGATTTATCATATAACTGGCAAATTTATCATCTACTTTGCCCTTGTAAGCGATTTGTCCATCTTCATCAAAGTCTTTCTGGAACAGCTTTTTGATAAGTACATCTATCAATGTATTGCCTGGACCTGTATCATAAGCAATAGTTGCCTTGCCCGGCTCCATGACAGTGATATTTGCAATGCCGCCAATATTGAGAGTCGCGATGCATTCATCGGCTCGTCTAATTAAAGTCTCATCAAAAAAACTTGTAAGTGGAGCACCGCAACCACCAACTGCCATATCACCAGTACGAAAATCACCGATGGTCATTATCCCGGTCAATTTGGCAATCACTGATGGAGAGCCAATTTGCCAGGTGCTTTCTTTACCGTGAAAAATTGTTTGTCCATGCATGCCGATCAAATCAATTTTATGTTCTGGAATTTCTGCTTGAAAATCTCTTACTAAAGATGCCAAAAATTTACTGTAGCGAAAATGCAGATTGGAGATATCCTCTAAATTTGCTTTTTGCATTCCGATTAAAACCAATATATCTTTTTTGACACTTGGATCAAACTGATAGCTTTCTTCTTTTATAACTCTAAAATTCTTGATGTCACTGACGTCCCAATCTACTAGCGCCAAATCAACGCCATCAACGGAAGTGCCTGTATTGATACCCAAAACTAACACTGGGGGGATATTATAACAGCTTAAACAGATGCTGAAGCTTATAACACATTATAAGCCTGCATAGTCAGTTGCAAAGTGACATAATGACGATACTGCTTGTGAATTTCAGCCCATGGCAAACTAGTATTTGCTTTTGCACTTAAAATTTGCTCTTTACCCTTATTGACCACGACCAAATTTGACGATTTTGTAAAATCTCCATCTGTCTGAAAATAAAACTTCCGTCCTTGTAAAGCCTCGAGCTCAACATGATCCATATCACCAGTAAATTCCAAATCCAATTCACCATCTTTATCAGGTGTTAAGGCTGCCTGGAGAGCAATTAAATCTTTGACTGGTTCTATCAAAGCAGGGGCTTTCGACATAGCTTGCAGTGTGTCTCTAGGACTAATTCTAGTATTATGGGGTACTTTTTTAAGACCAAGATTATGGGGACCGCTTCCAAGAAAATCATAAAAGAAACTTGATGGACTAACTAATGCTGTATTTGCTGACATGCAATGATTTTAATAATTTTCTCACAATTTAATCAAGTATTGACTTGCTCGAATCTAATCCATCTTCAAAAAATTCGCTAATAATTCATGTCCATACTCAGACAGAATAGACTCAGGGTGATACTGCACACCAACAAGATTTGGATATTTAGAATGAGCAACAGCCATGACTGTACCATCTTCAGTAATCGCTTCCAAACTTAGATTAGGACAAGCATCCACGCTCGCTCTATCCAAAACCAGTGAATGATAACGAGTAGCAATATACTTGCGCGGAATATTTTCAAATAAAAGATTTGAGCCAGTTACAAGAATCTCACTGGTTTTGCCATGCATCAATTCAGGGGCATAAGTCACTTTGGCACCGTAAATTTCTCCAAGAGCCTGCATGCCAAGACAAACACCAAGTATTGGAATTTTGCCGGCAAGATCTTTCAAAATCTTGAGACAAATTTTGGACTCACTAGGTCTACCAGGACCAGGCGATAGAAGTATATGACTAGGCTTGATTTGAGATTCAATTACAGAGATGATTTGATCATCATTGTAATCATCATTGCGGATGACTATAACTTCAGCGCCAATCTCGCCCAAATACTGGACGAGATTATACACAAAACTATCATAGTTATCTACTACAAGTACTTTATGCTGCTGCTTTAGCTTTGGCACCTTTGATTTCCTCAGCTATATTAGGAGGAACTTCTTCGTAAGCCGAGAATTCCATAGTAAATGTACCTTGACCTTTGGTTTTGTTACGAATATCAGTTGCATATCCAAACATATTAGCTAGCGGCACAAAAGTTGTAACAAAAGAGATTTTGTTCTCAGTGCTCATCTTCTCGATTCTTCCTCTTCTAGAAGAAATATCACCGATTACATCGCCCATAAATTCTTCAGGGACTTCGATATCAACTTTCATCACAGGCTCAAGAACTACTGGTTTTGCTTTTTCAACACCTTCTTTAAGAGCCATAGATGCAGCGATATTAAACGCCATCTCCGAAGAGTCAACTTCGTGGAATGATCCATGATTTAATGTAGCCTTGATACCAAGCACTTCGTAGCCAGCCACAACTCCACCTGACATAGCTTCTTTGATACCTTTTTCAACAGCTGGAATGTATTCACGAGGAATTACACCACCAACAATCTTATTAACGAAAGTAAGAGCAGGGAATTCAACACCATTTTCATCTTTACCGATAGGTGCTGGTTCGAAATCAATAACAACGTGTCCATATTGACCACGACCACCTGACTGCTTCGCGTATTTAACATCTGCGGTAGATTTGTTTTTGATAGTTTCTCTAAACGCAACTTGCGGTTTACCAACATCAGCTTCTACTTTAAATTCTCTTCTCAAACGATCAACAAGAATCTCTAAGTGCAATTCACCCATACCAGAAATAATTGTTTGACCAGTTTCATGATCAACTTTTACTCTAAATGTAGGATCCTCTTCAGCAAGCTTGTGAAGAGCTGTTGAAAGCTTCTCTTGGTCAGCTTTTGTTTTAGGTTCAATTGCAACAGAGATCACAGGCTCTGGAATATGAAGTGATTCAAGAATTACTGATTTTTTCTCATCACAGAGAGTATCTCCAGTAGTTGTATCTTTAAGACCAACAACTGCACAAATATCTCCTGCTCTAATCTCTTCAATCTCATTTCTTTGATCAGATTGAAGTTTAACTAAACGAGAAACACGTTCTTTAGCTCTTTTGTTTGCGTTGTAAACATAGCTACCAGCTGCAATGCAACCAGAATACATTCTAACGAAAGTAAGTCTTCCTACAAATGGGTCAGTCATTACTTTAAACGCAAGTCCTGCCATTGGTTCTTCGTCAGAACATTTGCGAGTGACTTCGTTACCATCTGCATCAAGACCTTTGATCTCTTGAACTTCAAGAGGGTTTGGAAGCAAGTCTACAACAGCGTCAAGAAGTTTTTGAACACCTTTGTTTTTGAATGCTGAACCACAAAGCACAGGGATGACTTGTAGCTTGATTACCGCTTGGTGTAAGCCTTCTATCAATTCTGCTGTGGTGAAAGCAGCTTCGCCTTCTTCTAAATATTTGTTCATCATGTTGTCATCACACTCAGCGATGGACTCAACAAGCTCAGTTCTTAGAGCTTCGCATTTGTCTTTGAGATCCGCTGGATAGCCGTCTGTGATCTGGATATCAGTACCCGCGTCATTAGTGAACATATATGTTTTCTTCTCAAGAAGATCAACCAAACCTTTGAACTGGTCTTCTGCGCCGACAGGGACCTGAATTGGTTTTGCGTTAACTCTAACGTCATTTTTGAGTTGATCTACTACTCTAAAGAAATTCGCTCCGCTTCTGTCCATTTTGTTGACGAAAACTATACGAGGAACTTTGTATCTATCAGCTTGTCTCCAAACTGTTTTAGTTTGTGGTTGAACTCCACCAACTGAGCAGAGTACGATTACAACGCCGTCTAGAACACGCATTGAACGCTCAACTTCTATTGTGAAGTCAACGTGTCCCGGTGTATCGATCAAGTTGATATATTTGTTTCTCCATTCTGTAGAAATAGCAGCAGCTGTAATTGTGATACCGCGCTCTTTTTCTTGCTCCATCCAGTCGGTTACTGAAGTACCTTCGTGAACTTCTCCGATCTTGTGGATTTTGCCTGAATAAAATAAAACCCTTTCTGTTGTTGTGGTTTTGCCGGCGTCGATGTGCGCTGCAATACCCATATTTCTAAAATCTTCGTACTTAACTTTACGTGCCATAATTTTGTTGTCCTATTTGGTTTTTTATTACATATTAATTCTAAGGTTATTAAGCAAAATAAGCTGGTATTTATATAAAATCCTTATGTTTTGGAATAATGAGGAAATTATAAAAAAGAGGCTAATTTAAGACCCGACCCCGCTAGCCAGCTCTTGCTGTAACTTTCTCCAGTCCTCAGTAGTGTCAAACTCTCCATCCGCGAAGGACTTACCATTAAACTTATAAGAACCATCTTGATCATTCTGAATTGACTCAAGCCACATGGACGTAATTCTTTTAGCTTGTTGAATAAAATTATCAACTTGATCAGCCTTCGCTCTTGCTATATCCATAACAAGATTTTTTACTAAATCAAAATTCTCCAAAAATTTCTGATAAAAATCATAATCCTGATCAGATGAATCTTTCCCTACTTTGATAAGTTTACCCTCTGCATCAAAAGACTCAAAAAACTTTTTTACCCTAAACATCGCATCCAAAGCGGCAAAAGTAGAGATAGCAGGATGATCAGTAGTCCCAGAAGCATCTTCAGTTTTTGGCTGTCCAAAATTATCAAAGCTATTTATCAACGCACCGTTCATATTTGAGTTATCTAGTGTTCTAGTAAATAACCCTAAAGAGTGGCTATTACTTGCTCTAGACATATCAAAACTACCCTCAGGAGTTCTCTCGCGATTTCTCCCAACCAATCTTAAAGGTTCAGCAAAAACACTTACAACAGATTTACGAGTCAAATACATAGTTACGATAATAGCACGATGGGTGAAAAACAATGCCAGGCTTTGTATGAATAAGTATATGAGGCGCTATTTCCTGGATAAACTATGACTCTGGAAGGCTAAAAAGGGGAGAAAACCTCACTTAGTCTCAAAATCCAAGAGTATAGATCTCAAGTGATTCCTTTTGAGGTCAAATCTGACAGGGTGACCAAGCAAATCATTAGAATTATCTCGCCATCTGCATTATATTTTGCATTATTGATAAAGATTGAATACCAATAGTGCCCAACAACGAGCTCGCAATTACTGCATCTTGAGTTTTAAGATTCCTATATTTTTTACCAAGCAAGAAAGACAATTTGAAGCTAATTTCTTTAGGAAGAGCCTGGGCATTTGTTCTAAAGTTTTCAAATTGTGGCTTTGAAAAAGCTCCAACTGTTTTAGTTGCACTAACAAGCGCGTTGTCAATATTACTAAAACCAGAGCTATGAGTTATATTTACATCAATAAGTTCGCCTGCTTCGTTTAAGTTGAGTTGGAGTTCCAAAACATTAGCATCCAAATCCTTAAACTCATCTCTATTTATTTTGCTCAAAATTAATTTCCCTGCTTTATTCGAATAATCCTCTACGTATTTTTTATTCTTTTTTTGAACTGCTTTTGATAATTCAAATTGAGGCTTACATACAACATTGAATGTATTATTGAAAAATTCATGCGGCAAAGGCTGTAATTCAATCAAAGAAGCTTTGCAAAGTCTTGCATTATAAGTTCT
>JAJTHA010000011.1 GCA_021299565.1 Candidatus Caenarcanales bacterium | reverse complement strand
TGATTTATTTATTGAAAAAAACATTATTGCAAAATCCTCGTAATCTACAAGCCATCAAGCTTTTAGTAGAGCTTTATATTAAACTTGCAAAATATGACGAGGCCTTAAAGTTTATAGAAAAATCTCTTTGTATTTATCCTGAAGATCAAGAACTCTTGTCTACTTCGGCTCATATTTATGAAGCAAGAAGCAATTATACAAAGGCTTTGATCTTGTATCGAAACGCCCTAAATACTAATTCTCAAAATCAATGTTTTTTAAAATCTTGTATTGGGCGAGTTTTATTGAGACTAAATGAAGATTATGAGGCGCTTAGTTATTTGTTAGATGCAGTGATTGAAATCAAAAATGATTCTAGTTTGCATAATAATATCGCTTTTGCTGCTAATAGATTAGGTAGATATGATTTGGTTTTAGAGCATTATCAAAAAGCCTTTGATTTATCACCTAATAATTCTCAATTGCTTAAAAATCTAATTTTTCATTCATTAAAAGATCCTACTAAAACTGTTTCTGATATTAAAGCCTACTCAGATATTTATTACCAAAAATTTCTAAGCCAAAACACTTTTTCTTTAAGATCAATTTCGGAAAAAAGACTGGATTTAAGTAAAACTAGACTAAGATTGGGTTTTGTGTCAGCAGATTTTCATAAGCATCCTGTTACTGCTTATCTGCTTCCTGTGCTTGAGCGTCTCAATAGAGAAGATTTTGAGATTTATTTGTATTATAACGAAGATTTTTCTGATTCTTTTACTGAGAGATATCAAACATTAGCTGATAAATTTGTTTCTATTAAGGAGATTGATGATAATCAAGCTGCAGAATTGATTTATCAAGATCAAATCGATGTTTTGTTTGATTTATCAGGATTTACAGCTGGAGAGCGTTTGGGGATTTTTAAAATCAAGCCAGCACCTGTTCAGGTGCATCATGTTGGTTTTTATGGCAGCTTGTCTCTACCAGAAATTGATTTTATTTTTGCAGATCAATCAGCTATTAAATCTGAAGAAGAAAAATTATTTGTGGAAAAAATTTATAGGCTTCAAGATTCATATACTCATTGCAATCTAGCTCAGTTACCTTTGGCTACTAATATCGTGCCAAAAACTAAAAATGGTTTTGTTACTTTTGGTTCTATGAATAGTTTTCATAAAATTTCACCTGAACTTTTGAGTATTTGGGCAGAAATATTAGCTCAAGTAGATAATTCCAAATTGATTATCAATTCACTAACTCTTAACTCCAAATCTAATAAAAAATATGTCTTAGATTTTTTCACCAGCAAAAGTATAGATTCTAGTCGAATAGATATCAGAGCTTCAGCTTCTAGAGATGAGTTTTTGAATACTTATAGTGAAATTGATATTGCTTTAGATTCTTTTCCTTATGGTGGTGGTACAACCACTCTTGAAAGCTTGATGATGAATGTGCCCGTGATCACTATTGCCGGAGATAGATGGAGCGCAAGGCAGTCTGCAAGCTTTTTAGATTTATGTCAAGTTTCAGAATTAGTTGCTGGTGGTGTTTCCAGCTATAAAAATCTAGCTGTTAAACTCGCTGCTGATGATCAAAGATTATTGTTTTATAGAAACAACTTAAGAGATAAATTACAGAATTCACAGTTAAATATAGATACTCATGTAAACAATTTTGAAACAGCCATCTGGGAGATTTGGCATATCAAATCTAGCGTAAATCAACAACAAGGAGCCAATCAACAATGCTAATCGATGCACTAATTAGTGATGCAACAGAACTCATCAAGAAAAAATCTTTGGATCAAGCCAAAAGAGTTTTAAACGATGGTTTGAAAATTGACTCATCTCACCCAAAGTTAACTTTTTTATTGGGTCAAGTGATGCTACAAAAGAAAGATTTTGAACCTGCAATTAGGATCTTTAAATCATTAAGTGAGCAGCATGACTCGATAGAGTATTTAAATTTTTATGCCCAAGCATTAGAATGTAATTCCAATCACAAAGAAGCTTTGGATGTTTATTTGCGCTCTATTAAAAGAGATGGTGAACAAGCTGATATTTTGTTTAAAATAGCTTGCATTTTGATAATTGATAAACAATTTGACTTAGCTTTGAAATTTTTGACTCAAGCCAAGAATATCACAGAGCTTCCAGGTCTTTATGAAAAAATGGGATTTGCTCTAGCGCAATTGGGGGATTACAAAAATTCCTATATTTGTTATCAAAAAGCCTTAGATAAAGATCCTCAGGATAAAAAATTATTGTGTTCAATGATCTCCCTAGCGCAAAAAGATCCCAAAAAGAATCTTGAGCATATTCAATCTCTGGTTCTTAAATATCATGATAATTTTTTGGTTGATATAGAATCTTTGAAAATCAATCATAGCCTGAAGTTGTTTGGATCTAAAACGAAACTTAATATAGGTTTTGTCTCTGGTAATTTTCGTAAAAATCCTTTGTCTTTTAATTTTTTACCAGTATTAGAATTAATGAACAAAGATCAATTTGATTTGTTTTTCTATTATTCAAAAGATATTGTTGATGGATTTACCAGAAGATTTCAAAAGTTAGCAGCAAAATTTGAGATGGTAACTAATCTTGATTATAGAGATATAGCAACAAGAATATTAACTGATAAAATTGATATTCTTATTAATTTAGATGCTTTTGAAGACGCCAGTCAGCTAGAAGTTTTTAAACTAAAACCAGCACCAGTTCAGATAGCTCATTATGCAGCAACTACAACTCTAGGTATGCCAGAAATAGATTATATGTTGGCAGATAGATTTGTGGTTAAGCCAGGAGAAGAAATATTCTTTAGTGAAAAAATTTATAGATTTCCAAGAACTTATTTCCCTGTTGTAATTAGTGATCTAGCTCAGCCTGTCAGAAGGTTACCTATGATGAGTAAAGGTTATATCACTTTTGGAGTTACAAGTAATTTACATAGAATCTCACATGAGATGCTTGGAACTTGGGTGCATGTTCTTAAAAAATCACCTAAATCTAAGCTTGTAATTGATGCAAAGGATTTATCTAGTCCTTCTTGTCAAAAACTAATTACCAACTTTTTTGCTTCTAATGGTATTGAAGAAAGCAGAATTATAATCAAAAGCACTATTGACAGAGGAGAGCTTTTGAACGGTTATAATCAAATTGATATAGTTTTGGATACATTTCCTAGTTCAGGTGCAATAGGCTTATTGGATGCTCTTATTATGGGAGTTCCAGTGATAACCGTCGAATCAGATAGATGGTCAGGTCGTATGCTCTCAAGTCTTTTAAGAAGCATTGGCTGTTCAGAACTGATTGCAGCGAATACAGAAGAGTATATAGATAAAGCTTGCTCTTTGACCCATGATAGGCAGCGTTTGGAAGATTATAGACTGAATTTAAGAACAAAAATTGAAAACTCACCTCAATCTATAAATAATTATGTAAAAACTTTCGAAGGAGTTTTACATGATATCTGGCAAAGAGTAGCTAAGCAATATAAATCAGAATCTTAGATATTTTTCTCTCTGAAGCTCTTGATTAGCAACATAATGACTAAAACAGTCAGGAACACCAATTCGACTAAATCGAACTGCTTTATTGGATTCAGCAATAATTTCAGCGACAGCGCTTCCTAGTCCGCCGATTATATTATGCTCCTCTACAGTAACGATTTCAAAACCATCGTCAATTAATTTTTTGACGCAATCTACATCCAATGGTTTGATGGTGTGCATGCTAATAATTGTTGGCTTATAATCTAGTGATTGACAGTGTTTCAGAGTATAGCCCAAGGTATTACTTGTAGTTATGAACGCTTTTGTATTTCCTTGTTGGATAATATGTGCTTTGCCAATTGTTATTTCTTGTTTTTGATCACAATAAAATTCATCTTTATTTTTACCAATTCTAATATACATTGGACCTTTATGATCCAAACTTGCTTCTATAATTGATTTAGCTTCGTGATTATCTCCCGGGCAACAAACGGTCATATTGGGAAGACATCTCATGATGGCAATATCCTCAGTTGCATGATGGGTGGCACCTGCGCTTCCATATTCAAAACCTGCTCCAACTCCTATCAAGCGAACATTGGTGTTCATGTACGCAAGATCTAATCTGATTTGCTCATAACATCTTTTGGTGATAAATGGTGTAATGCTGTAGGCATAAACAATATATCCAGACAGTGCAAGCCCAGCAGCCATGCTGACTGTAGCTTGTTCTGTGATTCCAGAATTCAAAAATCTATCAGGAAACTCATCTCTAAAAGGCTCAAGTACACTATAGCCCATATCAGCGGTTACTAATAAAACCCTAGAATCTTTTCTGGCTAGTTGAACCAAACTATCTACAAAAGTTTTGCGCATTCTAGCTCCTCAATTGCTGTTTTTAGTTCCTCATCATTTGGTGATTTATAATGCCAAGCTAGTTTGTTTTCCATAAAACTAACTCCTTTGCCTTTAGTGGTGTGGGCAATAATAGCTTTTGGTTTTTCACTTTTGTTTTCAAAAAGTTTTTCTAGTGCTTGAATATCATGACCATCTAATAATTCATAAGCCTCAAAACCAAAAGCAGACCATCTTTCAGCTATATTGCTTTGGTCAATAATTTCATTTGTATTTCCAAAAGATTGAATTTTATTATAGTCAATTATTACTGTTAAATTATCAAGCTTAAGTGATGCAGCTAGCATGGCAGCTTCCCATATAGATCCTTCGTTGCATTCCCCATCGCCTACTATGCAATATACCTTTGCGCCATTGTTTTTTTTCTTGTCAGCAAGTGCCATACCTACTGCTATGGGCAAGCCATGCCCTAAGGATCCTGCTGAAATTTCTACTCCTGGAACAGCATCTTTATCTAGATGCCCGGGCAATTTACCATTATTTATGCAGTAAGTCATGAGATATTCGAGAGGGAAAAATCCTCGATGCGCCAGTGTGCTGTATAAAGCTGCGCTTGCGTGTGCCTTGCTTAATATAAACCTGTCTCTGTCAGCTTTTGCTGGAGTTTTAGGATCTATATTCATATGTTTGAAATATAAAACATATAAAATTTCTACAATAGAGAAAGCAGCCCCAACATGCGAACTTTTTGCCTGGTGAACCATCTGCAAAACAGATTTACGAATATTTGCAATGATTTCTAG
>JAJTHA010000002.1 GCA_021299565.1 Candidatus Caenarcanales bacterium | reverse complement strand
GTATCAGTGCCTGATACACTAAAAAGATGCGAAGAAATTAAAATGGACATTATGGATAGAGCAAGGAGTTTTGTATGATTTTTGAAGGAATGTGGAAGGGAGTTGTTTTTGGATTTGCAGTTTTGACTTTTATCGGGATTATGTTTTTTACGGTTTTTTCAAAAATCATGCCGGGAATTAATGATGAAGGCGAAGAAATTAATCCAAAAGACATGTAGGTCAAGATATTTCCAAAATGTTTAAAAATTATTAAAAGACCTCTTGCGTAAGCGCTTAACTCATGTTAATATTTTATTTATAATCAGTTAAAGGCTTTAAAGAGGGGGTTTTATGACTTTGGGACTTCGTGCTTTCGATATGTTTATAGAAAAAATTACAAATGGAATAGCCGCTGTTCGAGATAAGACTTTGGGGGTTTTAAGTTTTGGATTCTATCAGCCAAAAGTGCAATTAGACAAGACTATTCACAGGACTTTGGCGGAAAAATTAGCAAAGGAAATTTAAGGTGATTTTATGGGAGTGGAAGCAGTAGGTTTAATGCAAATATTACAAAGAGCGGTTAAAACTGCTCTAGGTGTTCAACAGGGACAAGAGTCGGCAATGCTCGCTTCTCCTCGAGCAGCCGTTTCTGCTACTGATAAGCCAGCGGTGGTTCAGGCTGCTTCTATGCACCATAATGGCAATCTTTCTAGAGAATCGGGTTTGAGAGAATTACATCAGGCTGCTTAAATCAAAGTGCTGCCTATGTTTAATCTAGCTCCATTAAGCCAGTCGCTAGCTTTCATTGTGTTTTTGCCTTCTGGTTTTACAAGATAGATTATTAGTTCACCATCAACAAATGCCATATTTATACTGCCATCATCTTTGTTGATTTTTGTTATCTCTGTTTTTTTGTTTTGAGTTTCTTTCTCTACAAAAGCAGTTTTCTCTAAAATAATTTTTTTGTTGTCATACATGAAATATGCTTGAGGCCAAGGTTTCAGCGCTCTTGCCAGATTATGTATATTGGATGCATTTAACTCAAGCTCTACTAAAAAATCTGTTTGTTTTTTATTCGCCGATTTAAGTTGTAGATGATCTTTAGTAAAATCTATTAACCCCAAATTTTTATCCATAAAAGGAGCGAGTTGTTTAACGTGACTGTCACTTGTTTTTTGTTTTTCTGGAATAATTTTTGAAAATTCGATAAGAGTTTTTGTTAATAAGTCAGCTCCTAACTCTGATAATTTTTGCCCTAAGGTTTCAGCTGTATCGTTGTCATCAAGTGCAGTTGAAGCTTTTAGTAAAATATCACCAGTATCTATACCAGCATCACTTAACATAGTTGTGAGTCCAGCGGTTTTTTCGCCATGAATGATCATCCAATTGATTGGGGCAGGTCCTCTAAAATCTGGTAATAGACTTGCGTGTAAATTAATAACTGGTGCAATAGATAGAATTTCTGATCTGAGAATTTGTCCATAAGCTACAGTAACTAAAAAATCTGCTTTGATTTCTTTTAGCCAATTCAATAATTCAAGATCTTTATTGATGTTTGCCGGTTGAAAGACTTTTATATTATGCTCGAGAGCTAAGGTTTTGACCGGTGGAGCTGTTATTATTTGTTTGCGACCTACCGGTTTATCTTCTTGAGTAATAACTGCTTCAATTTGTATTTCTTGATTTTCTATTAATTTTTTGAGGGAATTTAGCGCAAAATCAGGCGTTCCCAGAAATACTATTTTGATCACAGAAACATTATATGCTAATCGGCTTCATATATATATGTAGCCTTGAATAATTATCGAAAAATTTTTCTAACTGCTTTTTTGGCGACTAACTTCTTTTTGCCAGCTTTGGCAGTTGATACTAATTTGAAAATAGAAGATGATATTTTTGATTATTCGATCAGTTCGTATTTAAAAACCATCAAAGTTCAAAAAAGTAAATTGGAGGATTTGTTTAAAGTCCCTAAATTTAAGTTAGAGGCTAATTATAGTGAATCAGTCACCGTTAGTTTTGAGGATATATTAGCCAAAGCTATTGAGAACAATTTAAATTTAAATATTGCCAAACAAAATAGCAAAATAGCTAAATGGAATTACTATAGTAAATTTGGTGATGCATTACCTGACATAATTTTATCGGCAAATTATCAAAAAAGAGAAGGTACCTTTTATCTTAATTCAAATTTTGCTAACACAATAGATGAGGGAGTTGCCAGTGCCGGCTTTAGGGTTAACTATAGGCTTTTTAATGGTGGCACTACTTTGTTTTTGCTATTAGCAGAAAAGTATTATAGAAGAGCGACAGAAGCCCAAGAAAAAGCTAGTTACAATTTAGTTTTGCTTGAGGGTAGTGAATTATTTTTTGATTTGATTAGAGAAAAAATGGCTCTTGCGACTAAATTAAAAATTTTGGAGCAAGCTAAAGCTAATCATGCATTGGCTTTGAAGTTTGTTAATGCTGGTACTGGTACTAAATATGATCTTCTTCAAACTGAAGCTAGATTAGCGAGAGTAGAACAAGATTTGATTAATGAGCAAGCCAATTTGAGGCTTTCACAAATTGCATTAGCCAGTCATTTGAATATGCCTTTATATACTCCTATTGATTTGGCTGAAGAATTAGTGCCTCAACTCAAAATAGTTGATGAATCTTTGGAAATAAATGAATTTATCAAAACAGCTTTTGAACAAAACCCAAACATACTTGCAGCTATTGAAGCTCGTAAAGCTGCTTATAAAGAGGCTTACAGTACAGTCGGTGATTTTTTACCTAAAGTAGATATTTTTTATGATGTTACTGGAGGAGGCGAAGACTTTGGTAATTTGAATAAAATTAATACAATCGGCTTTGCTAGCCAATACAATATTGGTGATGGTTTAGGATTAAATGCAGCTAGCCATTATAAAGAATCAAGAAACAAGGCGCAGCGTGCACAATTATTGTATGAACAAGAAATGCAATCTATAGAAAAAGGATTGAGGATTTCTTTTATTAATTATCAAAAGAGCAAGTCTTTATTAGAGGCTTCTTTCAAAGAACTAAACGCTGCCCAAGAGGCTTTGAGGCTAGCTAGATTGCGTTATGAAAATGGTGTAGAAATTCTGACAAATTTGGTTAGTCGTGAAAAAGAATTGAGCGAAGCTGAGTTTAATTTGATCGATAGCACTATCAGTTACAATACGGCACAGCTCAGATTGCTTTATAATATGGGCTCTTTAAGTGTTGAAAAATTATTAGCTGGTAGAATAAATGGCTAAAGATTCTGGTTTAAGCTATATCAACTTAGTCGAGTTTCAACAAAGAGAATACCTTAGGTATCTTGGTTGGCTTGCTATCGCACAATATTCGAAAATCACAGATGAGTTGGAAGCTAGTCCAGAAAAGCTGTCTACCCTGAATATAAAAGCTATTTTTCTTTTGGCGCTTTTATTTCAAAAAAGAAATATTATGCAGATGCATATTTCTGTGCGCCCTTTAGATAGTGATTTATTGTTTTTAATTTCTCTTAGTCTCAAAAAAAACTATTCTCTTTTGAAAAATAATTTATTGAATGCTGTGGACATTGACTTTACTAGTCTAGAAAATTTCTTGCCAGGAATAACAAATATTGAAATTATTGATTCAAGTTCCGTCCTTGATTCCAGTCGTATTAATTTAGAGTTTTTTGTTGGCAATAATATATCTACGAATCAGTCATTGAAAGAGTTTTATGAAGATTTCGATCTGGCGCAAAAACAAGTGATAGAAAAAGTCAAATTCCAAAATATTTGTTTTGAAAATCATTGTAATGATTGTTGTATCAAAACCCCACCACAAGTCTCACTAATTGAGTTTGAATACATTAAAGCGAATGTTGATCTAGAAAAATACAGAGAAAAAGCCGAAGTTTTATTTGATGAATCATTAGAAATTATTGATCAAATGGATAGTTACAAAAATTCCAACCCCCATAATTTAGAGATTAGATGTCCGTTTCTAGCTGATGACAATAGATGTGAGATTCATGAGTTTAGACCGCTTGCTTGTAGAGCTTATGGGCTTTCAACTATTGATGGTCATTGCGTTCAAGCTTGTAATCATTATTTAGGAGCTTATCAAGGCTATTCTGCGACTGATAGACCAGTTGTTGATTCAAGACCTTATACTCAAGTTATGGGTAAAGCCAACTCTAAGCTTGCAAAAGCTAGTGAATATAGCTATTTGAGACAACCTGTGGCTTTATTGGTGGCGTGGCTTAAAGAATTTAGTGATAGGCGCAAACAATGCAAGTATTAGAGCGATAACTAGCAAAATATTTGGCACTAAAACTAGCGGAGAAGGAATCATTAAATTGATCATCGAGACAATTAATAAACAAAACAAAACTATGGTTTTAAGTTTACCGTCTATATTTGCCTTTTCATATGACTTTGATTCATTGACTTTTTTAAGTCGGATCAAGGTTGTATAAACATCTTTAAAAACTAATATCAAGATCAAATATATATTTAGATTAGATTGATAAGCAAAGAAAAAAAGCAGTGGCAAAACCAAAACTTTATCAGCAATCGGATCTAACAAAATCCCTAAATTGCTTTCAAGTTTATACGTTCTTGCAATATAACCATCTAGAAAATCCGTTATTGCCGCTAATACAAACAAAGCCATGGCTATTAGATAAAACTTTTTGAACAGCAAAAATAAAATCACAGGGCTAAGTAGTATTCTAAAAATAGTTAGTAGGTT
>JAJTHA010000183.1 GCA_021299565.1 Candidatus Caenarcanales bacterium | reverse complement strand
CAAGTATCACTAATAATTCTATTAAGTGGCATATCTAAAGCAAAAGTTCCAAAACCATGCCCCAAAAGAGGTTTCAAGCTGAAACCTTGAAAGCTTGATGACCAAATATATAATCTAGAAATTATTGATTTGGACCAAAATTGTTCAAAATGGTTTTTAAATAAAAACAAAGTACCAGCAGCAGCTAGAAAACAAAATAAAGAAAGTTTTTTGCTATAGCGATAAATATAGGTGAAAACAAGGGCGATTATGGTTGAAGCTTTATTAGACAACAAAGCTTTAAGAGATAAAATTATCATCAGATTGCGTTGATTGCTAATGTTAAGGAATAGAAATCCTGGCAGCAAAAGTCCTAGTGAACCTCTTTCTAAGATAGATTTGTCAAAAATATCAAGAAGAAAACTGACAACAAAAATAATTATCAATGCCAAGTTACGTTTTTTGATGGCAGCTGTCAGCCATTGTCTATCTAAAGCCCAGGCAAGAAAGCCACTACAAATCAAATAGTTTTCAACGCTAAAGCGAGCTTCAGTAGAGCAAAAATAAGCGCAGGCTAGTAATACCCAAAATAACGGGTAAGAACTGAGGCGATGAATTTTAACTAAGGCAAAAAATAATGCAATGGAATGAACTAGCCAATTACACAAAAGCAATGGTGCTCCAAGAAAGAGCACCATTGAAATAATTATTGGATAATAAAGCACTATGGCTTAATTATAATATCGATTTCATTCGTAAACAAAATCTAGAATAAATCTACCTTTGGCGCTAGTACCAGCTCTAGAAAAAGTAGCTGTAACTCTTCCTTTATTGCCTCTTTTACGAGCAGTAATCTTTTCAATTGACATAAATTTACCAACTGAACTTGTTCTAGCTTTTCCGTTGATTTTTCTTTTTGCATTTAGATGTTTTTTAACTTTAAAAGTTCTAACTAAACTATTTGAGTTGTCACCATCATCGTTAAATGGATCTAGATCATTTTCTGAAGCAAACATTGCAGTTAAAAGACCAGCAACAGGAGATTTTACGTCTTGTTTGCCATTTGCTAAACTTGCCATGACGCTTGGTACTTGAAAATCAAACATATATTTTTTCTCGTTATTTTTGAATTCCCCATCTTCAACTACTCTAAGTTTTCTTTGACCAGAATAAGTTGCATTCACAGAAATCGTCCTAATAAGAGGGACGGTATCACTATTACCTTTGAAGATATCTCTTAGGTCGTCAGGAATGTTTTTGCCGGCGCTAACAAGTTTGATTTTGCCTGTTACCTCTGCATTTAAGCTTGCAGTTTTCGCTGAACAGTTCAAACTCACAAAATATACTGAAACTAATAATAAAACAAATTTTTTCATATTGAATCCTATATTATTTCCATGCCACGCTAAGCAATATTTATCTATAAAGCGTTTGGAGTATTTGTCAAAGTGAAAAAATTAATCCAAATAAAAATACCACTAATTATTAGCTGACATAGGGTAAACATCAAAACTACTCGTATTTCTGAATGACCAATTAATTCAAAGTGATGATGCAGGGGAGCCATTTTGAAGGGTCTGATGTCTTTATTTAAAAACTTTCTAGATAGTTTAGCTGAGGCAATCTGAATCATGACTGATAAGGTTTCTAGTACAGGGACTAAAGCAAAAATTGCAAGATACCATTCCATATTGGTTAAATAAGCAAGAGCGCCTAAACCCATACCAAGACTAAGGCTGCCGGTATCACCCATAAAAACTTTGGCAGGTTTCCAATTGAAAAACAAAAAAGCAGCAAGAGCTGCTATCACAGTTAAGCTTAATAGCATTGACGACAAATCATCTCGCATATAGTACATGAAAGCAAGTCCAGCAAAGGCACAGATACTTAGAGAGCTAGCAAGACCATCTAGACCATCGGTTAAATTTATAGCGTTGCAAGTGCCGGCGATTACAAAAAATGCCCAAATTACTTCGATAAATATCCACAATGGAGTGAGATTTTGTAAATTATCAAAATTACTACTAATGGCAGCAAATTCATATCTGCCCGAAATCAGAACTATGGCAGTACTTGTAATGAATTGAATTATTAGTTTTTGAAGAGAACTTAAACCCTTATAATTTGACTGAAGTATTTTGAGACCATCGTCAATTAAGCCAATAATTGCCCCTACAGCAAAAGCGACTATAACCAAAATTATTAAAGTGCTTTGGAACATATGTTGGTACCAAGCAAAAACTCCCAAAATCGGTATCAGGAAAATCCACCCACCCATTGTCGGAGTTCCCGATTTGGATTTGAGATGCGACTCTGGTCCTAAAGCTCTGAAGCTTTGTATGGACTTAAGCTTTCTTAAAATTGCTATTGTTGGAACACCAAGTGCTAGGGCCACCAAAAAACAAAGAACTATCGGTAAGTAATAAATCATTGGTATAAAAGACTCAATAAGTTTTTTATCAAACCTAAGACTAACAAAGCCAAAACTATAGAAAAATCAAAACCACCTATAGGTGGAATAAGTCCACGAAATATTCTTGCGTATGGGTAAACTAGTTGGTCTAAAAATCTATAGAATTTAGAAGAAGTCATTTGAGGAAACCAAGAACCAATAACCCATGCAAGTATTACATAACCATATAGTTCTATAATTTGAATTAAAAGTAGCGCAAGTTTGCTTAGCATACTAGAATTTAATATATCACGTGGAATTAAAAGAAGCCAAATCCAAACTAGAACAGGAATTAATAAAAACCCTCGAAAAACATAAGCGGGATAAAGCTGCTATTGACTTGATTCTTAAGGCATACAAATTTGCCTTTGAAAAACATATAGAGCAAAAACGCAAAAGCGGTGAGCCTTACATCATCCATCCTGTAGAAGTCGCTAAAACCCTTGTTGAGCTAAATGCGGATACGGCAACTATTTGTGCTGGTTTATTACATGACGTCTTGGAGGACACTCAGACTACCGCTGAAGAAATGACCGCTTTATTTGGTGAAGATATTTATTCTTTAGTTGAGGGTGTTACTAAATTAGGTAAATTGACTTTTAAATCTTCTGTACAAGAACAAGCTAATAATTTTCGTAAAATGCTTATGGCAATTGCTAATGATGTCAGAGTTGTATTGGTTAAACTTGCAGACAGGCTTAATAATATGCAGACATTGTCTCATTTGCCAGCCGAAAAGCAGATAAAGATAGCAAGAGAAACTCTAGATATCTTTGCCCCTTTGGCTAATCGCTTTGGTTTACATGCGATTAAAACTGAGCTAGAAGATTTATGCTTCAAATATTTACAACCTGAAGAATTTGAAAAAGTCAAAAAAATCGTAAGCAGTAAGAAAAGCGAAAGAGAAGCTCAGGTTAAAATTGTTCAGGAAAAAATCCGCGAAATTCTCGTCAAGCAAAATATCGCAGTTGAAATTCAAGGGCGAGCAAAACATTTTTATAGTATTTATCGCAAATTAAAAGATCCAACAACTAAAATCATAGATCCTAATCAAGATCATCAAATTTATGATTTGCTTGGAATTAGAATTTTAGTGAATGATGTAAAAGACTGTTATGCCACTCTGGGTATAGTCCATGAGGCTTTGCGTCCTATGCCAGGACGTTTCAAAGATTATATTGCTGTACCAAAAAGTAATTTATATCAATCTTTGCATACTACTTTAATTACCCCTTACGGAAAGCCAATAGAAGTGCAGATCAGAACTCACGACATGCATAACATCGCAGAAAATGGTATTGCGGCGCATTGGAATTATAAAGAGACAGAGGGCTCTAATAAAGCATCAAGTCAAGAAGTCGAGGAATTGGGTTGGATAAGACAATTGATTTCCTGGCAAACAGACATGGAAGATGCTCAAGAGTATCTTGATACAGTCAAAAAAGATATTTTGAGTCAAGAAGTTTATATATTGACTCCAAAGGGTGATGTATTCACGCTTCCAGTTGACTCAACTCCAATTGATTTTGCATATAAAATCCATTCCAAAATTGGTGACACTTGCACTGGTGCCAAAGTCAATGACAAGATCGTACCGATTAACTATAAATTGCATAATGGTGATCTTGTTGAAATTATTACAAGCAAAAATGCTCACCCTAATTTGAGCTGGTTGAATTTCGTCAAAACTAATCAAGCGAAACACAGAATCAAAACCTGGTACAAAAAACAAAATCACGATCGTCACTTGGCAATCGGCAAGCAGCTTTTGGAAGAAAAATTCGGGAAAGAAGGTTTCGAGCAATTTATTAAATCTCAAGAGCTTGAAGATGTCGCTCATAAGCTTAATTATAAAAACTCAGAAGATTTAATTGCGGGTATTGGTTCTGGTGATACGACTATAGCTCAAGTCGCGGGAAAACTCCAACAGACCAAATATGGACTAGAAAGCAAAGAAGATCCTTTGCAATTGAAAAAAATCAAAACACGCAAAGCAGCGTCAAAAGGTGATGAGGCTGATATTCCAGAGCTTGATGGACTTTTATATAACATCGCAAAATGCTGTATGCCTGTTCCTGGCGAGCCTGTAAAAGGAGTGGTATCTAAGGGCAAGGGTATCACTGTGCACCGTTTGCATTGTGACAATCTGAGCCAAGTTGATGATACTAGATTGATGCAAATTGAATGGAGAAGCAAAACTGACAAATACTACCCTACGTTCTTGACTGTTGAAGTTGTTGATAGAGTCGGAGTAGCAAAAGATATTTTGACTTTGGTTGCTGATGCTGGCATTAATGTTAGTGATGTGAAAGTAAGAGATAGACCTTCTGAGAATACTGCTGTGATTAGAATGATACTAAATGTTACTGGCAAAGATGAATTGCAGAAAATCACGAATTCTCTTAAGAGCATGAGTGACGTTCTTGTAGTGCACAGACAGTAATTTAAAACTTAAATGCAGCTTTTAAATTTTCCCAATTCAAGTCAAGGTTTTTTAATCCGGCCTCACCTCTATCATTAGAAATTCTATATAACCATCTTCCTAAGCTACTTAGAGCAAAACTAAGTGGGTCAAGACCGGCTTTATATTTGCTTAAAACTGTTTCAGCAAGCATGTTTGCCAAAGCCCCTAAGAACTGTGAGTGGCCAGATAAACCAAAAAATATTCTACCTGACGCTATATGTCCAGGTTTCATGCCTTCAAATGCCTGGAAAAATCCACCGCTATCTCTCATGATGGCTGCAACAGATCTACCAAATTTCCCAAATATTAATTCAAGTGGTCTCCAAAGACCAACCCCACTTAAGCACAATAAAGATGAAGTTACGCCCATCATGGCATTTTTGTGTGTGAAATACCTAGACCAAAAACCTGGCTTTTTAATATTGAAATTCTCAACAGTTTGATTTAGTGCTTTTTTCAGAAATTTAAGATATTGAGAATTTGATGCAAACTCTTCTTTTTCATTGACAATATTTACAGCATGAGCTCCAACATAGAGACCCAGTGGTAAACCTCTCCATAAATAAAAATCTTTCATTGGAGCAAAGAAAGGAACAACAATATCTACAGCGTGCCCGAAAGCATTTAAAAGATCTTTTCTTGGATATAGACTGGTTATGTTTTTAATCGAATTTAAAATTTGAAATGTTTTATTCGCGTAGTTAGCAAATGAGCTAATTTTCTTGGTTGTTTCTTTATGAAATTTTAGTAGCTTAAGCTCTGCAAAAGAAGAACCAAACAATGATGCCAAAGAAATACCACTGATTACATCTACGACCGATCTAAAAAAACTATTTCCCCCAAGCTTTTTTAAAAATACTGCTAATGGATCGGGATTTAGTGAGCTTGAAGATTCATTAGATTTCTGATTAGCAATATCTACTCCATAATTAAACCGTGGCTCTAGTTTAATAGGAGGGGCTTGGATATATGTTGAGTTAGAAATTGTATTAATCAACTATTTAATTATAGCTATTTGTCAAGATGTATTGTGTTTTAAACAATTTCAATATAATTCCCATATGACACGAAGCGATTCTCGACAATTTGATCAATTAAGAACTTATAAATTTACAAGAAACTATATCAAAACTTCTGAAGGTTCTGTATTGGTTGAGTGCGGTGACACTAAGGTGATAGTAACTGCAAAAGTTGAAGCTAATTTGCCGCCTTTCATGAGAGACAATCAAGAGCTTGAAGGTTGGGTGACTGCTGAATATTCTATGCTCCCTGGTTCTGGCCAGCAAAGAGTTTCACGTGAGCGAAATAAATATAACGCAAGATCATTAGAAATCCAAAGATTAATTGGCCGTTCACTTAGAGCAATGGTTGATATGAAAAAATTACCAGGTATCACAATAAATATTGATGCTGATGTAATTCAAGCAGATGGAGGCACTCGAACGGCAAGTATTACAGGCGCTTATGTCGCTGTCTATGATTGCCTTAAATACCTGCAAACCAATCCACTTAAAATTAAAACGCCAAAAGATATTAAAGCCTATGAAAATAACCCAGATATCAAAATACTATCTAATGATGGAAAGAAAATGGAGTTTCTGGCTTTTCAAACAGGTTTGCCGATTATTAATCAAATTGCAGCTGTATCTGTGGGGATTTGTAATTCACAGGTTTTATTAGATTTGAATTACGAAGAGGATAGTAGTGCTGAAGCTGATGGGAATTTTATACTCACAAAAGAAGGCGATATTATTGAGATTCAAAGTACTGCTGAAAAAGGTGTAATT
>JAJTHA010000090.1 GCA_021299565.1 Candidatus Caenarcanales bacterium | reverse complement strand
GATATTTTAAACGCCAACCTTGCTACATTACAAGCTGGCTACAACTACGCTGATACTTGCGAAATGTTTCAGAGTACATATGATGTACCTAAGGCAATTATCAAGCCAGGGACTTACAGAAACATCACTGGCAATCAAGCTCTAGCAGTAGGTTTTGTGGCAGCTGCCAAAATAACTAATAGGCCATTATTTATTGGTTCATATCCAATTACACCTGCTACAGAAATTTTACAAGAATTAGCAAGATTCAAAAACTACTATGTAAGAACTTTTCAAGCAGAAGATGAAATTGCTGGAATCGGCTCAGCGATTGGTGCTGCCTTCGCCGGAAGTCTTTCAATCACTACCACTTCAGGCCCAGGCATTGCTCTAAAATCAGAATTTATGAACCTTGCCATGATCGCAGAATTACCACTTGTAATTTGTAATATTCAACGTGGTGGTCCTTCAACTGGTCTTCCAACTAAAACCGAACAAACAGATTTGCTGCAAGTGATGTTCGGGCGTAATGGTGAAAGTCCGATACCAGTTATTGCTGCAAGAAGTCCTTCTGATTGTTTTGAAACAGCAATTGAAGCAATGAGAATCGCTGTCGAACATATGACTCCTGTGATTTTACTAAGTGATACTCAAATAGCAATCAGTTCAGAACCTTGGTTATTACCGGATTTGGACAAATTACCTAATATCAATTTGAAGTATCACACAGATGCAAGCACTTTCAAACCATATAATCGCAATGAAGTATTGGCTAGACCTTGGGCTATACCTGGGACTCCGGGCTGTGAACATACTCTTGGTGGTCTGGAAAAAGAAAACATTACTGGTAAGGTCAACCTCTCTGCTGAAGTGCACGAAGAGATGACTAGAATCAGAGCTCAAAAAGTTGAGAACATCGCTAAAAAAATCCCAGCGACTGAAGTCTTTGGTGAAAAGACTGGTGATCTTTTAATTCTTGGCTGGGGAAGTACTTATGGTGCTATCAGATCAGCTACCGAAGAGCTTTTGAAAAGAGGTTATAAAGTAGGGCAAGTACATCTAAGATACATCAACCCTATGCCAAATGATCTTGGAGCTATCGCTAAGAACTATAAACATGTGCTAATCCCAGAATTAAATTCTGGTCAATTCAATATGTTGTTCAGAGCAAAATATTTGATTGATACAAAAGGATTTAATCAATTGAATACCAAGCCATTCAACGTAGTTGATTTAATCAAAGTAGCAGAAGATACTATACAAGGAAGATAATTATGACAACTGAAACCCCAGTATTAACTAAAAAAGATTTCGTACCAGAAGGCGATGTCAAATGGTGCCCAGGATGCGGCGACTATTCAATTCTGTCATCTGTGCAAACCATAATGCCAACCCTAGGTGTGGCAAAAGAGAATATAGTTTTCATCTCTGGAATTGGCTGTTCATCAAGATTTCCATACTATATGGCGACTTATGGTTTCCATACTATTCACGGAAGAGCACCTACTGTAGCTTCTGGCGTAAAAATCGCTAATCCCGATTTAACACTTTGGTTAGTTACTGGTGATGGTGACGGACTAAGTATCGGCGGCAATCATACTATGCATGCGATCAGAAGAAACATGGATATCAAAATTCTTCTTTTCAATAATAGAATTTATGGACTTACCAAAGGTCAGTATTCACCAACATCTGAACAAGGCAAAGTTACCAAAACTTCAGTGATGGGATCTATAGATAGACCAATTAATCCAATCAGCTTCGCCATTGCTTCTGGTGCAACTTTTGTAGCTCGCACTTCTGCTGCTAATCCAAAGCAGATGCAAGATACGCTCAAAGCTGCTGCCGAACATAAGGGAACGGCTTTTGTGGAAATTTTTCAGAACTGCAATATTTTCAATGATGGGGCGTTTGCAAAATATCTAAATAAAGAGACAAAAGATTCTGAAAATATTTATTTAGAAACAGGCAAGCCATTACTATTTAATTTAGACCAGCAAGGAATCGCTCTTGAGAGTGGAATCAATCCAAGACTGGTGGCGGAGAGCAACACTGGCGACACTAGTAAATTCTTGGTTCATAATCCTAACAACGAAGATGCGACTATGGCATATTTGATTGGGCAATTGGGGATTGAGGACACATCAAAACCAACTGCGATGGGTGTGATTAGAGCGGTTCGTAAGCCGACTTATGAAGAGATGCTTTATGCTCAAGAAAAAGAAGCTCTCAATAAATATGGTGAGGGCGATCTTAAAAAACTAATTTATTCTGGCGATCTTTGGAACGTTGGTGCAGGTGAACCTGCTAACCTTGATGGTTAGGCAGCTTTCGCAAGAATAGGCTCAGAAGAAGCGGCAACTTTAATAGCTCCGTAATCTTTGAAAGTACCGTCACGACTGGCTTTGCTAGTATTCACGTAGAAATAATTTGCAAAATTATTAAGAGCAAGGCTAAAGTGACTTAGTATATTAGCTTTAGCGTCATTAGTAAATGACTTAGTGAAATCAAAAGCAGAGACGCCTAGATAAAATATCGCTGACATTTTATTATTCCAGTCAGGATGAATAAATTTGGCGTAATCACAACCTATACCACCACCGTTTCTCAAGAAAGAGGCTATTTTGCCAAGGAAACTACTATGTTTTTTGCCAACAAAAAATCCAAGAACCGCACCTAAAAAATTTCCCCAAGAAAAAAGAAACATCGCGTGCCCTTTATCTTCATCTGGATTTTTGAGTACTCCTAAGATTTTGGAAACGCCGCTTTTTGAAAAAGTCTCCTTCCACATTTCTTTGAAAGCTTTAAAATTAGCTTTGAGATCTTCAGAGAAATTTTGTGGCTTAGTAGTAATTTTGTGTCTCTGAGCTTGTTCCATCATGGTAAGACCACTACTGATTCCCGATGCAGAAAAAATAGATTCAAGCGGAGTAAATGGAATAATGGCAGTATAAGCTAAACGCGCTATACCTTCCCAAGCTGCTCCACCATTGCCGTTAAAGCCCTCATAAAGTTTTTTACCAAATAACGCTTCTAAACCCTTATAAGTATAGTTTGAAACATTTACCAATTTAGACAAGACTAATGAGTATTCATCCAAAAATTTCGTTAAACCCTTTGGTAGTATTGTTGTTGACTTGGCAAGACCAGCAAATAAATGCATCGCAGATGCTGTTGCGTATCCAAGAACTGGAAGTTTTTCTCTAATAAATGATGCTTGGCTTTCTTGTGGTTGAGGTAATTTTTCTATGTCTTTCTGTTCTTCTAGACCTTCAAAAGAACTAAGACTTAAATTGACTTGAGGATCACTTAAATTTTTATGCAATTTATCCAAATCCTGTCTTTGCTTCAAATCGACATCAGGCTGCTTTAATTCAGCTGGTTTTTGGGCCTCAAAAGAAGGAATATTCAAGATAGGGCTTTGAACTTGCACTATAGTAAATATATATTATAACAGGACTTAACAAATATACAAAAACTAGGTGTTTTCACTAAAATACTTTCTCTCATTAAGTTCATCAGGCATATATTGCTGCTCTACATAGTTACCAGGATAATCATGAGGATATTTATAACCAGTTTTGGGATTAACTCTGGAATTATCTGATTTCGCGGGACAGTCATGAACATGAAGATTTCTCAGATGCTCAGGCACTGGATAAGGAGGATGATTCGAGCAATCCTGCAACGCTTTATCAAGTGCTTTATAACTTTTATTAGATTTTGGTGCGTTTGCAATATAGACCACCGCTTGGGCCAAAGGAATTCTGGCTTCGGGCAAACCCAAATTAAGAGCAGCTTGATAAGCAGCATTGGCAATAACTAGTGCTTGAGGGTCTGCTATTCCTACATCTTCAGCGGCTGTAACCAATATTCTTCTTGCAATAGTTACAAGTTCTGCTCCTGCGAAAATCAATCTGGCTAACCAATACAAAGAAGCATCAACATCACTTCCTCTCAGGGATTTTTGTAATGCTGAAATACAATCGTAGTATGTATTAGGATCACCTGAAAAAAACTTTTTGACAATATTTTCACGGACAAAATCAACATCAAAATGTTCAAAATCGGTGTTTAAAATCAATTCCAAATTTGTTAACAAGCTACGAGCATCACCATAACTAGATTTGACCAAATGATCTTTTGCGATCACATCCATGGTTTTGGAATAAGCCTCTAAAGCTCTGTCAATTAATAAAATCAAATCTTGATATTGATGTGGTTTTAATTCGAACTTAATGACTCTACTTAAAAGAGCTTTGTTGATTGAAACTGCTGGATTTTCTGTTGTAGCACCAATCAAAACCAATATCCCCTTTTCAACTGCATTAAGCAAAATATCTTGCTGGGTTTTATTGAAGCTATGCACTTCATCAACAAACAATAGTATAGAACCTGGTCTTCTTTCAGCTCTTTCAATGATCTCTCTAAGATCTTTAACACCAGAATTAAAAGCCTGCAGTTTAATAAATTCTTTTTGGGAAACAGCAGCAGCTAGATGTGCAATGCTTGTTTTGCCTGTACCTGGTGGTCCCCAGAAAATTACTGATTGTTTCACACCAGCGTTTAGCCAATTTTTAAATGCTGGGTTTGATTTAATAGAGCCAACTAAATCATCAAAAGAATTTGGTCTAAGCCTTTCTGCTAGAGGGACATAAGCATTAAAAATATTTGCTTGAGACTGCATCAATTACCAGCCAAGATAGCTTCTGCGACTTCTTTGATTCCGCTTCTTTGATCCATAGCAGCTTTTTGCATGCGCCTATAGGCAGTAGCTTCATCAAGATCATATTTTTTCATCAATAAACCTTTTGCTTTTTCAACAAGTTTACGAACTTCTAGCTTATCTTTCAAATCACTAATTTCATTATGCAGAGTATGCATTTCTAAAGCGCGCGCCATTGCGATTTCAATTGCCGGCGCCAAATCAGCTTTGCGCAAAGGCTTAGTGAGATAAGCAAAAACTCCAGCTTCAGAAGCTCTTTCATACAATTCAGGCTGGCTATAAGCCGTAAGCATAATTATGGGGATTCTTTTAGGGGCTTTTGCGTGAATTTCTTGTGCTGCTTCAATACCATCTTTGTTTGGCATTCTGATATCCATAAAAATTATATCGGGCTTATTTTGCAATACCACGGAAACAGCTTCGATTCCATCTTTTGCTTCTGCTACAACTTTATAAGTTGAGGCTTCTTCCAAAAGCTCTTTTAAGTCCATTCTGATCAATGGTTCATCATCAGCAATTACTACTTTTATCAGATCTTTGTCGTCTAGCATTATAGTTACATTCTATCAAAGTGGGACGGTCAAATGAACCTTTAAGCCCATACTTGAATCTATCACTATGTTTTCTACGCTTAACTTACCCTTCAAACTCTCTTCGGTGATAGTTCTAATTATCTCCCAGCCAAGCCCAGTGCTTGCTTTGTAATCAAAACCTTCTTTAAAACCACCGCCATTATCCTCTACTATCATATGCAATTGAGAGTCATCACTATAAACAATGATGTTGATTTTGGTAACTTTTTCGGCTGTATGCTCCAGAGTATTAGTAAGTATTTCGTTAAATACAAGAGCAAGATTGGTTGCATTTTCACTTTGTATAAAAATCTTCTTGGCGCAATCAAAATTAATAGTAATATGATCAGCCCCGAAAGACGATAAAAGACCTTTCAGGATTTTTTGCATCATGAATCCTAAATCTATGGATTCAATATCATTTGACCTAGAGAGATATTCATGGACCAAAGCAATACTATTAGTGCGATTAATAGCTTCGCTAAATGCATTTTCAAGCTCTGGATGTCTTCTTTTTTGCAAACGAAGCAATGAAATAATTGTTTGCAAATTGTTTTTTACTCTATGGTGAATTTCTTTCAAAAGTGTTTCTTGTATTTTCAACTCTGAACCATCTTTAATTAATGCCACTGTCATTTCTTCTGAGATTTTGACGTAACGGAGCAAAATAGTTCTTTGTCGAAGTCCAATTTCTTCAATTGAAACTATGGAGCTTTGCTTATTATCGCCTTTAAATTTACGCGAGAAATTCGAGAACAAATCATCAATTGGTCTTCCAATAAGCTGCCTAGCATGTTCAGCAATCTCCGATAATAAATTTACAGCAAGAGGATTGGCAAAAAAAACATTTTTCCCCTGCAAAATCAAAGCCCCTTCCCCGAAAGCTATTTGAGGCAGACGAAGATTGTCTTGGATTTTTTGCTTCAGAGCTTTGATCAAAAAATCTGCAACAAAATCCCAATGCTGCCCAAGTACTGTTCTTGTAGTATAAATATCTCTTTCCACAGCTATTACAGCAACAGGATCAGAGTCGCTATCTTCTAAAAAAATTGGATAAGCAAACTCTTGTATGCGCCTATTATTAATGACCATTCCATATTGTCCAACAACAGCTTTCCCAAGTCTAAAAGCCTTACTAATAGAAATATCTCGATGAGGCAAAAGCTTCTCACCTTGAGATTGAGTTTTTTGTCTTGGTCCTAGATATAAAGAGTCTTGATTAGGGTGATAATAATTATGAATATAAATATGATTGTTTTCTTTTACAAATAATCTAATGTCAGCTTGCAACAATTCTGAAACAAATTGCAAATTATCATCTAAAGAACTTACAATTTGCTTTAGAGTCAAAATCGGCACTTTTACACCAATCTCACAAATTTTCTTTTTCCTGCCTGCAAAACCTTACCAATAGAGTCATTGAGATCCATCTGTGGATTATCAAGTTTATTGCCATCAAGCTTCACTCCACCACCTTGAATTAATCTTTTAGCTTCGCCTTTGCTCTCACACAAAGAAGAAGCAACTAAAATATCAGCAAGCACAGAATTACCATTGAGTTTAAATTCTTGAATATCTTCTGGAATTTCTTTGTTTTTAAATAGACTGACAAAATTTTCTGATGCCTTAATAGCTTCTTCTTGAGAATAATAAATGGTTACAATTTCTCTTGCTAATTCATCTTTGATGAATCTTGGATTTTCACCAGAGCTTAAACGAGCTTGGATACTAGAGACTTTCTCTATTGAAGCTCTAGCTGCAAGCGTAAAATAATCCAAAATTAATTCATCAGGAATACTCATAGTTTTCCCAAAAATATCTTGGGGACTATCATTGAGAGCTATATAATTCTGAGAAGTTTTAGACATTTTCTTGGCTCCATCAAGCCCGATCAAAAGAGGCATAGTCATGCACAATTGAGCTTCCTGCCCATAATTACGCTGAAGATCTCTTCCCACCATCAAATTAAACAATTGATCTGTACCACCAAGCTCTATATCTGCTTTGATCTCTACGCTATCGTAGCCTTGCAAAAGTGGATAAATAATTTCGTGTGCATATAGAGGCTGACCAGCATCTAGTCTTTTCCCAAAAGCTTCTTTAGCTATCATTTGATTGACGGTTACCTTGGAAGCGAGCTTGACCATATCGGTCATAGTAAACTTATCAAACCAATCAGCATTATTTACAAGTTCAACTTGTGATAAATCTATAACTCTAGAAACTTGATCCAGATAGGTTTTGGCATAATTAGCAACATCATCTTTGCTTAGTGGAGGTCTGGCTTCATTGCGCCCAGAAGGATCTCCGACTTGCGCAGTATAGCCTCCAATCAAAAGCACTGGCAAGTGACCAAGTTCCTGGAACTGTCTTAGCTTTTGGATACAAACCATATGCCCCAAATGTAAATCACTACTAGTAGGATCGATTCCTAACTTAATTCTAAGTTGCCTTTTTTCTGATTGTGCTTTCTTTAATAAATCAAGTAAAGCCGTGTAACCACCAGGTTTCAACTCAACCACACCTTGCATTAGGCTTTCAGTTTGTTTTTCTAGACTTATAGTTTGCATGTTACTGGTGAAAAGAAATTTGCTTAGTCTCGTCTGTATCTAGGATTTTCTTTATTTGATCCTTCAAATTTTGATCAGAGGAAACTGATGAGAATTTATTCCAATAATCTTTTGCTTTATCTTTCTCACCTTGATTCCAGTAGACTAAACCTAAAACATAATAAGCTTGTATGAAATTTGGGTTCAGACCAATAACCTTTTCATAATGAGACTTTGCTTCATCTAAATTTTTTGATTCTTGCATCAATAGTCCATAATTATAATTTGCAAAAAGATCATTTGGATAATGATTAAGAGTCTCTTTGTACATAGCAGCAGCCTCTTCCTTAAAACCCAAAGTCCTAAAGTTATTAGCAGCACCTAATAAGGCACTTAAATTATTAGGGTCTTCTTTGAGAATAGTCTGGTATTCAGCTAGAGCTTCGTAAAGATTGTTTTGCGAATGCAATAGATTTGCAAGTTTCAATCTTGTAATAATTGTCTTATCCAATACTGATGCTAAGCGCAATTGTTCAATTGCTTGTCTATCTTTAGACTGATGAACCAGAAAATCAGCATAGAGATTTCTCGCTTCTACACTTGTAGGATCTTCTCTAAGCCAATCATTGATAATTTTTTCTGCTTCTATATCCTTGCCAAGAGCGATTTTAATAAAGCTCAATTCTTTGAATACATCTTTTGATTTTGCGAATTTATCTGTCTTGTTTTCAGCTTTGAGAATATCTTGGAAATTCTCTTCTGCTTTAACAAGATTTGATTTAGACTTAAAAGCCAATGCCAGATTGAATTTCGTATTATTTTTAAGGGCTTTTTGCTCTTCATCAGGTTTTAGGTTTGCATCCAATTGAGTCAAAATCTGATTATAAAAATTCATCGCCTGATCAATTTGACCTTCTTCATGTTTGATAGTTGCTAACAAAAACATAGCTTCTGCATCATTTGGTTTTTGTTCTAGTAAATTTTGATATTCTGTTTTTGCTTGTAATAATTGCCCTTTATCGTAATAGATAGAAGCCAAGTTGAATCTACTTTTGTGGTCTTTTGGATTTTGTTCAATAGCTTTTTGATAACTTTCTATAGCTTTTGCGTTATCACCTTTGCTCTGATATACGTAGCCTGAGATACCATATTCTTTGATTTCATCAAAAATAGTAATTGCTTCTGTTTCTTTTTTATCTGACAAAAGTGAATATGCTAAAGATTTTTTCCATTCAATATTGTCCTTAAGAGTAAGTGCCTTACGATAATTTGCAATAGCATTTGGCATATCACCTTGTTGCTTAGAAAGGTAAGCAATATCAGCATAAATATTTGGAACTTTTGGGTCAATCTCTTGAGCTTTTTGATAATTTTCTTTTGCTTTTTCAAATTGCTTGAGGGCTAACCAAGAATCACCAAGATTTTTGACAACACTATATTCATCAGGAGTATAGTTCAACACATAATTGTATTGTTCAATAGCTGCCATATAATTGTCTGTCGCCTGCAAAGCTGCTCCCAGATAGCTTCTTGCCTTTAGATTGTCTGGGTAAGCAAGAATGATTTTATTGAAAATTTCAATTGAATTTTTAAAATCTTTTTGTTCGAAATAAATTCTTGCAAGATTAGATTTCAATAAAATATTGTTTGGTTCAAGGTTAGAAGCTTTTACTAATAAATTGAAAGCCGTGGTTTTATCACCAATTTCTTCTGCCGCTCTAGCAGCAAGCAAAGCTACCATAGCATCGTCAGTTCTTATCTGCATTGCTTTTGATAAATAATCAAAAGCCAGCTTATTACTGGTAATTCTGAAATCCCCATCAGCGTCGCTGTTGAGATGAAGCAGTCCTAATTTAACCAATGTATCGTAATCGCTTGGATTTGTATTGGCTGATTCCTTGAAAAGTCTTGCTGCTTGCAAAGTGTTACCAAGTTTTTCTTGTTTAACGCCAGCAGCATAACTGTAATAAAACCCTGGATCTAAATCATTCTTGGCCGCATATGAAGGCAATAAAACAGCTGCTACTAGTGATGCGATTAAGGCTTTAGAAATAATTTTTGGCATATGAATGAAAGTCCACCCAGAACTACTATTATATCTAGACTTCCCTATATAATAAGTTGTTCCAGGGGCTTATCTGAAGTGTGTATAATCAAAATCATATGCTCGCTTGGCGTTACTACTCACCAGAAAATCTAAAATTAGAAGAGATTGACCGTCCAAGTCCGAATGAAAATGAGGTTTTGATCAAAAATTTATATGCAATTACTGGCGGGACGGATACAAAAACTTTTTTAAGAGGGCATCCCAAAATTATCAAATCCATTCCATCTCTTTTTGGATATGAATATTTAGGAGAAGTAGCTGAAAGCAAAAATCAAAAGTTCAAAGAAGGGGATATTGTTGTCGGAGCAAATACCGCTCCTTGTTTTATTTGCAAGTTTTGTAAACAAAACAAATTTGAACTTTGTGAAAATCTAGAATTCTTAATGGGATCATTTGCCGAATATCTAGTAATTCCACAAAACATTGCTGATCATAATCTTCATATAATCCAATCAAAAAACAATTTAAAAAATCTTGTGATGACTCAAACCTTAGCCGTATGTTTACTCGGGTTTGAAAGAAGTGCAATAGTTAATGGTCAAAGTCTTGCTCTAATTGGATCAGGTCCTATTGCACAATGCTTTGTGAAGCTAGCTAAAAAGTTTGTTCCGCAATCACCAATCACCTTGATCGCAGCAAATGAAACAAGAATAAATCTAGCGCTTAAAAATGGCGTTAACCAAATAATTAATTACAAAAAAGACAAAACAAATCAAAAGTTTGACAGAGTGATAGAAGCAGCGGGCACTTTAGAAAGCTGGCAGCAAGCGCTTTCTATCGTTGAATCAGGAGGACAAGTCAATTTCTTCGGAGGGCTGCCTAAAGGTACTCGTATTGAGTTAGATAGCTACGATCTTCATTACAAAGAAATTACTATCACCGGAAGCTTCCACCACAACCCAGATTCGATACTAAAAGCTAAAAATCTACTTGAAAACAATGAAATTAATTTATGCGACTTAATCAGCCATGAAATGCAACTTCAAGAGCTCGATCATGCTCTTGACTTGATGATTAAAGGCGAAGCGATGAAAGTCCTTCTAAGCATCTAATCTGAATTTACCGTCTTGAGAAGCTATATCTATATTGCCCCTCGCTTTCCATTCAACAAGTTTAATAGCAAGTTCGTCTCGTTTTTTCTTTCGCTCAGCAATTTGATCTTCTATCTGTTTTATTTCATTCTCAATTTTAGTCATCTCATCTTTTTTGAGTCGAGGTTGATCTAGTCTTTTGGAAAGTTCATCGAGCTTGAATAATGCGACATCATCTTCCCAATCAAGTTCTTTAATTTGCTTATGTATACTCCTATCAAGTTTTTCTCTATTGCTTGGAAGATTTTCAAGATGCTCCAAAAATTCTTCTACTTTGATTTGACCAATGGCTATCATCAGCAGGATTT
>JAJTHA010000237.1 GCA_021299565.1 Candidatus Caenarcanales bacterium | reverse complement strand
TTCGTTTTTGATTTCAGCTGCAATTGCCTTGCCGTCAATAATTTTTGTAGACATCAGTACTATTATAGGATATTTATAATCGCATCAAATACCTGATTCCAAATACTAATTACTTTGGCATTAGCACTAAAAGCGTTTTGATATCTGATTAAGTTTGCGGCTTCTTCTTCCACTGATACACCCATGATACTTTGTCTTCTTTCATCCATTGAAATAAAAAGATTTTCTGAGTTTTCTTTCTTGCTTTGAGCGACATTACCTCTGGTACCAAAATCCCCCACTAGATCTGATACTTTGGTATTTAAATTATCGGCAGATTCCACATCCGTACCTTGAATTACAGAAAGACCAAAATGCCCCAAGTTATTGCTCACATTATTGTCATTAAATGTTGCAGCATTAGTTCTAAATCTAATAAAAGCAGCACCAGCTGGTATTGGACCATTAAAAGTTACTCTATCTACAGGAGCTCCAGCACTTGCTGGAAAGTTGTTGGTTGCGCCAACAACAGTACCAGAAGCATCCAAGAATTCAAACTGTATTAAGCTGCCTCCGCCAAAGCCATTGGTACCTGCATTCACTTGGCTACCGTTGTCATTGATAATGCCATCAGCGTAAATTGTAAGAGGTTGTCCTGGTATCAAAGCAATTTTACTGCTGACAGTAGTAGTTGCATTAGAATCTAAGTAAATTTTTTCGGCAATTGAATCATCGCTAATAATATTATTGGTTCCAAAAAATAAATCAGAAACTTCTTGAGCAATAGCACCATCACTAATAGCACCTGTTTTACCTTGAGTAATTAGTGAGTTGTTCGCGAGCACATCACTTCTAACTTGAAAATTAGCAGCATTGGTGCCCGTAAACAAAGCCTGTCCAGTAGTGCCATTGGCAGTTTTACCTAAAACTAAAACCTTATTTACAGCATTTTTGATTGACATAGCAAAATCCGAAAGTTCTTGTCGCATTTCTGCTATTTGTTCGGAGTTGGCTTCCATATAACCACCTACAGCACCTGAAGGTTTATCGTAATATCCAGTGATTGTTGCTGCTGAGTCATTGGTCTTGATAACTAATTTACCAGGATTGCTTCCAGCTTCGTTTGCACCAGGGATATAATCCATTTTATAGTGGACTCCTTGGCTATCAAGTATAGTAAAAGTTGTTGGGTTTGTGCCGTTAGTTGTGCCAGCAGTAAGACCTAGGGCGCCTAAGGCAGTACTACCTGCATCGATATCAACATAGGCATTTAAATTATTTGCTGAACCGTCCATTAATGAAGTTTGTAAAACAAGATTACCACCTGAATTTACAGAGGCGATAGAACCTTCACCACCCGCGGCTTTGTAAGTTTTGTTGATTTTGTCGACTACATCTCTGATACTTGAATTTGCTTCAAAATTCACTGTAAAAGGACCAACAGTGGTTCCACTACCATTATTTACTTCTAATACCAAGCTATTGGTTATTGGTGTAATACCTGGAATAGCCGAATCTGTGTTTGGAAAAGCTGTTGAGCTTGTTACTAAAGCTTCAGAAGCGTTGATTTGTAGATTTAAGCTACTTAGTTCACCGCCACCTCTTCTGACTATATCAAAATTTAATAAATTACTAACTTGATCCAAAAGTAAATCTCTCTGGTCTTCAAGCTCAGCAGCAAAACTACCTCTACTATTAAGAGCTAGAGCTTTTTGGTGCACTTCGGCGAGTAGTTCGAGTTTTTCGTTTAGTTCTTTTACTTTTATCGGCATGAGTCCAGATGGTTGAGCTTCTAAACTACCCTTTAATAATCCAATAGAGGTGTCGATTTGATTAAACACATCAGCTAATGCGTCAGCAGAATTGATAAAAACTGTTTTTGCGGTTTGTAATTCAGGATTGGCAGCAAGGTCGTTTGCAGATTGGAAAAACTTATTGATTTTAGAGGTTAGACCTGAATCACTAGGCTCACCCAATATATCATTCATAGCAATTGCAATATCGTACAAGGCACTATCTCTACCAGAATTTGAGCTTTGTTTTCGAACTTGTTGATCCAGAAAAGCGTTTCTTACTCTATCCAAAGAGCTAATCAAAACTCCACTTAACAAACGGATTTTACTATTGCCACCGTTTTCCACCGAAACACCTTCTTTGTAATGAACTACTTTTCTGGTGTAACCCTCGGTGTTTGCATTCGCGATGTTGTTAGACGTTGCATCTAATCCTACTTGCGCTGTAAGCATCCCCGAAACACTAATATCTAAACCGTTGAATGTCATTTAATTATTTTCCTTATGTGATAAAATCCGCCATTGATTGTGAAAAGAAGCTAGAAGCTGTTCTGACAGCAGTTTGTAGGGCTACTTGAGCGTTAGAATATCTCAAGCTGGCATCAACTACATCTAGATCTTGTTGTCTTGATAAGTCGTCCTGTAGCTTTATGTCCATATCTTCTGATGCTTTAGTAAATCTATCTGCTTGTGCTGTCAATAATCCTAAATTGCCAATGTTTGTATTTAATTGCTTTGAATTGAATTTAAGTTTGTCCAATAAACCTCTGATAGCTGTGGGATTGTTTGATGATAGATAAGTTTCTAGATCAGAAAGTGTTTTGAATAAACCTTGATCGATACCATAATTGTCTTGTCTATTGATTCCAAGTTCATTTGTCAAAGAAAGATTCGAAGTGCTTTTAACGCTTATTCTTGATGTTCCAGTCGCAACATTGCCAGTGACTAGAGCGGTGTCCATTTTTAAATATCCTGCTGGAGATTCTTGTGCTACCGAACCTAATCCCCCAGCACCATTGAAAGCAGTATTGATTTTGCCAATAATCGTACTTAAGTTATCACCTGCAAGTATGTTCGCGGTAAAACTAGTAATCACTCCATTGCCGTCATTTACTTCAAAATCTAAATTACCATTTAGAGTACTAACGGGATTAATTACAGAATTATTTAGCCTTGCTCCTCTTGCGTTACTGATAAAAGTATCTTTAACATCGATGCTAGTTTTTAGATTGCCAAGCTGTCTTTGTGAACCATTGTCCTGACCATTTTTATACATTATCGATGAGAAAGATGCACCAGGATCTAATCTGAGCGTTTGTATTTCTGTTTGCTGACCGGAGAAAATATATTTATCACCAGATTTTGAATTCAGTAAACCTATCATGTTTTCGCCAAGAGTTCTAAGCTCATTTTTATAAATCAATCTTTCGTCCGCAGAAGCCCCGTCGCTACCTGATTTAACGGCAATTTCGTGAATTCTATCTAAAATATCATTGATCGTAGTTAAAGCAACTTCTTGTGATTCAAGATCCAAAGTTGCGGTTTTATAATTTCTTATATCTGTAGAATTGTCTAATATTCTACCTTCAGTAGTGATCGCTCCAATAATTGCTATTGGATCGTCTTGAGGGGAATTAAATTTCTTACCGGAGTCTAATTGTTTAGCCAGTTCAAAAACTTCATTTTGGCTGCGAATAACGCTTCTACCCATGATCGAAAATATTAAATTTGAACTTACTCTATCTACCATTTTTTATCCTTTAGAACATGATCATGTCGAAAATATTTTGTTTAATTAGTGTTGCCGAAGATCTCATAGTCGCAGTCAAAACGTTTTGAGTGGCACTTAGTTTTTGAACAGCTTCTGCGACTGGTATAACAGCTTCTTCAGTATAGTTTTTTTGGACTATATCTTTGATATCGCTATTATTTTTGCTGCGATCTTCAAATTTAGTTACTAAATCACCTAATAAAGAATGTGCCTCGGTTAATCTTCTCAAGTTTTCTTCTATATCAATAAGAGTATTTCTCACTCTTGCATTGTCGCCAGAATTGTATGCTGAATCAAGTTCGTTTAAAGCTTGTCTTAAGTCTTTGCTAACACCATTTTCTGTCCTTGAAGTCAAACCTAAACTTGCAAGTGAATTTGGTAAAGTGTTACCAGGTCCAATTATTATTGCTGCTTTGGCGCTTTCGACATTTCCTGTAATTAATGAAGTATCAAATTTGAGTGCGCCTGCGTTATTGCTAACTATAGAACCTAGTCCACCGGCAGCATTAAAGGCGGCATTGATTTTCGTTACCACTACTGCAGTTGTATCTCCTGTCGTTAAAGCGATATCTCCAACGAATATTTCACTTTTGCCGTCATGAACTACCAAATTTAATTCTGCATTTGCTGCAAGCGGACTTGTAAAAACAGTGCCATCATAAACTGCTGATTGTGAATTGGTATTAAAGAGATTTGTTAAACTAATGCTTGATTGTTGTTTGTCTACTTGTCTTTCGCCTAGATCAGCTAAACCTTCTTTATATGAAGCGTTTCCAAATAAATCTCCAGGTGTATATTTGAGAACTTTTTTGTCTGATTGCAAGCCACCGAAGACATATTTGTTACCAAGTTTGGTGTTGGCTAATTGATATAAATTCTCCCCAAGATTGCGCATTTGAGATCCTAGTATCGACAAGTCTGTTGGGTCTTGTGTCTCACTCGCGCCTTTTAAAGCATCGTCTTTGACTTGATCCAATAATTCTTTCATGCTTTTTAGAGCTGATTCTGCTAGTTCAAGTTCACTGCCTGCTTTGGCGTTGACTGTAGAAAGCTGATCATGTTTGTGAGTGAGTCCGGTTGTATTGGTGATTTCTCTAGCACCATTCAATTGGTCATAGTTTTCTATTAGTCTTTTGCCGGTATTTAACCTTATGCTGTCTTTAGAATATTCAATTTGTTTACGAATGACATTGTCTCGGCCGCTATTTTGCCTTACCCAAGTGCTCATTCTTCCTATACCTGATGATGAATCGACCATAATTAGTCCTCAAGCAATTTAGACCCATTAAGTTCCTGGGCTCCATAGTAACTTTGTATTATTTTTCTTGTTCTAGAGCCCTATACAACTGATTTTTTTGCTATGATAGTGCGTATTATATAGGTTAAATAGTGGACTAGCTTAATGAACACCAACTCATATCTCTATCAAAAAACCATCAGTTCTACACCTAGGAACTACTTGCCTGATACAGAATCTTCTGTAATTGCTGTTGCGATGAGTGGCGGAGTTGATAGTTCTGTTGCGGCTTTTTTGTTCAAAGAAGCTGGCTATAAGGTTGTGGGAATCACTGCTTGGATACTTTCTGGTGCTGGACGCTGTTGTGATAACGGCGTGGTTGATGCTGTCAAAATCTGTGATCAATTGGGTATTGAGCATCACGCTATTGATTTGAGACAAGATTTTGCCTCCGGAATTATCAAAGAGTTTCACGAAGCCTACTCTAAAGGCGAAACACCTATCCCTTGTATCAGCTGTAACAATGATATCAAGTGGGGTTCACTATTGAGTTATTCGATAAACAAGCTAGGCGCTACGCATATGGCTTCAGGTCATTATGCCAAAATCGTCAAAAGCAATGAGGGATTCAATCTCTACAAATCAGACGAAGACAAAAAAGATCAGAGCTATATGCTCTGGGGTTTGACAAATAGTCAACTAGAAAAAACGGTTTTTCCTTTGGCAGATTTTGCCAAATCTGAGGTGCGTGAGATTGCAGCGAAAGCCAATCTATGTGTGGCAAATAAGCCAGATTCACAAGATATTTGCTTTGTGACTGGTGGTATGACTAACGCAGATTATTTGACAAGAATACTTGGAGAAAAACCTGGTAATATCGTTGAAATTGAGTCTGGGACTGTCTTAGGTGAACACAAAGGTAGTTTTAATTATACCTATGGTCAAAGAAAAGGCATTGGGATAGCTTATTCGGAACCATTGTATGTGGTTAGCATCGATTCACAAACAAATACTGTTTATGTTGGAACCAAAGATAAATTATTTGGGCAAAGAGCTTATGCCCATAAATTGAATTTGATCAATGCTTCTCTGCCAGAGACTTTTGATGCCCTTGTCAAGATTAGATATAATTCTAGTCCTAGTCTTGCCAAAGTCAAAATTACTGCTGACAAGGCAATGATAGATTTTGATGAGCCTGTTACTGCAATAACACCAGGTCAAGCAATTGTGTTTTATGATCCACTTGAAGCCAAAGAAGTTTATGGTGGCGCTTGGATACAAGGCGAAGAACAGTTAATGGCTGGAGAGAGATTATGATGACTTCTTTGAAAAAATACCGAGGATTATTGTCTCTAAACGATTTGGAATTGCCCGAAATTGAACAAATTCTTGATAGAGGAGATTATTGGTCTGAAGAATCAAATTTTAGAATCACCTATAATTCAAAAGTTATTGATAATCCGATC
>JAJTHA010000167.1 GCA_021299565.1 Candidatus Caenarcanales bacterium | reverse complement strand
CTTGCCTCAGCTAAAAGCCAATAAAGAGGAGGCAGTCGTCAAAACACCATTCTCTAAAATCTACAAAGAAGAAAAGCCAAAAGAAGAGAAAAAAACAGACAATAATTCTGAAGCGAATGCAAAGAATAAATAAAACGAAAGCAGATTTAATTCAAGAGTTGCAATCAAAAACTTTTGCTATAGCTTGTTCTGGTGGCATAGATTCTATGGTATTGATGCATCTTTGCCAATCAACTATGGGCAATAGCTTCTATTGCCTACATTTGGATCATAATTGGCGAGAGGATTCGATATTAGCCAAAGAATTCATAGAAAATTATTGCAAAACTCATTCAATCAAATTCATCTCCAAAAAATTAGATCAAATCAGAATCTCTGAAGACGAAGGAAGAAAAGCAAGATATGAATTTTTTGAAGAAATCTGCGAAGCAAATTCAATTGATTATTTATTAATGGGTCATAATCTCAATGACAAAATCGAAACTGTTCTTTTTAGGATCACCAGAGGTACCAATATTCATGGGCTCAAATCTATTGCTGAATTTAGAGACTTAAATAATCAGTGCAAGATTTATCGTCCATTATTAAATCTTTCACGAGATGAAATAGAGGACTATGCCAGACAACATAGCCTTGAATACAAAGAGGACACTAGTAACTCAGATATCAAATTTGCTAGAAACAGGATTCGCCATAATGTGATCCCTGAATTATTACAAATAAATACTAAGCTTTTAAATAATGTAGACAAGCTTTCTAGACTTGCTGAAGAACAAGACAAGTTCATCAATTCCGTTGCTCAAAAAGAGCTTGAAAGACTCGGTGATTTCCCTTGGCAGATTCAAGAATTTCGTCAATTGAACTGCGCTATCCAAAGAAGAATTTTGGAATTACGTTTTATTGAAAATATAGATTTTGTAACTAGTTTCATTAATTCTATTCAAGAAGGGGGTTTTCATCGGATTAATTTTGCCAAAAATAAATTCTTTACCATAAAACAAAAACAAATTTGGCTGGAAAATGATATAAAAGAGTAAGGTAAAGTATCATGAGCTTAGTGATCAGCAAAGAACAAATACAAATTCTATACTCTGCGGAAACTATCGCAACGAGAATCAATGAACTAGCTCAAACTATTAATCAAGATTACAAAGATTGCGAGTCCCTGGTTGTTGTCGGTGTTCTAAAAGGAGCATTTATTTTCGCTGCGGACTTGGTAAGAAATCTAAATTTGCCTTGTCAATTAGAATTCATCAGACTATCAAGTTATGAAGGGACTCAAAGCACTGGAACTTTTAGAGTTTATGATTTAACTCTTCCTGATTTACATGGCAAAGATATTTTGATAGTAGATGACATCGTTGACTCTGGAAGAACAGCACAATTTCTTCTTGATTTTTTTAATAAGCAAGCTGGCGTTAAAAGCGTTAAGTTAGCAGCTTTGTTTGATAAGCCAAGCAAAAGACATGCAGATCATCAAAAGATCAATCCGGACTATTGTTGCTTCACTATAGAAGATAAATTCATCCTAGGTTATGGTCTTGATTATGATCAAAGATTTAGAGAGCTGCCTTATGTAGGCTTCATCTCAGGCTTAACTTAAAAGCTAGGTTATTAGTTTTGAACTTGCAAATGTTCAGGCTCTATCAAACCGAAACCACCGTCTTCTCTTTCATAAACACAAGCAATTTTGTTTGAATAAATATTCAAAAACATATAGAAGGGGTGTCCGCAATCATTCAACATTTCTACAGCTTGCTCAGGCTCCATCGCTTGCATAACAAAACGCTTAACTTTGATAATTTTTGGAGTTTCGTATTGTTGAACTTGCTCAAGCATTTCGACTGGAACTGCCTTGTCAGATAAATCACCCGTGATACCGTATTCCTTAACGCTTTTACCAGCATGAATCTTACTGTAAATTTTAGTTTTGTATTTGCGAAGTTGAGCTTCGATTTTGTCTACAACAACATCAATACCCGCATAAACATTCTCTTCAGAAGAGTTGCATCTTATAACGTGACCACCTTTTAGATTAATTGTGATTTCAGCTTTTTGGTTAGAACCTTTTTTGTTTTTGACTACACTTAGAGTCATTCTGATTTCGTGATTTTGAATTAGTGAATCGAAGTGTTTGTGTATTCTTGCAATTTTTGATTCTGCATATTCTTTAATTGCTGTAGTGACTTCGATATTTCTACCTTCGATTTTAGTTTGGGATCTTGTTGTCATAAAAACTCCTATTTGACTCAATAATCTGATGAACCATATATTGTAGCATTTTTGCTATGATAATTTCCTCAGTGCCATCAAAGCCAATTACTAAGCCAAAAATAGCATACACACTTGGTGATCCTGGTGGAATAGGTCCTGAATTATTCACCAAATTCAATGACAAATACAAAAACAATAATCACTACGAAATCATTCTAGTTGATCAGAATTTAAATCCTAATATTCAAAAATCCAAGCCAAGCAAAGAAGCTGGTGAGCATGCTTACCAAACGCTAGTAAAAGCGAATCAAATGCTTCTTAATAAAGAAGCTGATTTTTTGGTGACTGGACCAGTTTGCAAAGAATCATTATGGCTTGCTGGAATTGAATTATCGGGTCAAACAGAAGTACTTGCAAGCTTGAACAAACTTAATCGAAATCAAATAGAAATGTTTTTTATATTGGAAAATTTTCGTATCGTTTTGGCAACAAGACATGAAGCTCTCAAAGATGTTAGCCAATTATATTTGCAGAGAATTGAAGGTGTAATTCAACATAGCAAAGATGCTTTGGGGAAAATTTTCAAAATACCAAACGCCAAGATCGCCGTCTTGGGTCTCAATCCGCATGCGGGAGAAAACGGAATTATAGGTAACGAAGAGAAGGATTTTGTTTCAAAATTGATAGCCCCAGACAAAGACCTTTTTGGACCTTTTAGTCCTGATGCTTGCTTAGCCAATGCTGCTCAAAAATACTTAACAAAACTTGAACCTGATTTTGACCTTTATATCGCCGCCTATCATGATCAAGCATTGCCTTTAATCAAAGGCATAGGAGGCTTAAAGGCGATAAATATGACTTACGGATTGCCTTATTTAAGAGTCAGCGTCGATCATGGAACCGCTTATGATTTAGTTGGCACAGGCAAAGCCAGCATAGAATCTTTGGAGGCGTGCACTGAATTTTGCTTGAAATTAAGCTAGTGGCAGCTATTACTAATAGATTAAAGCGAAGCGAGGTGTCATTTGCAGTTACCAAATTCACGAATTTTGGGTAAAATCATAAGGACAGAAGGAAACAAACTTAAAAGACCGCATGGATTATCCACCAAGACAAAACAATTTTACTAGAAATAGAAGGCCCAAATTAAATATTCCGCTCAACGATAATATAAGAGCAAGGACACTAAGAGTAATAGATCAAGAAGGAAATAATCTTGGTGAAATAACTCGCGATGAAGCACTGAGACTAGCAAGAGAAGCTGGCTTAGATTTATTCGTGGTTTCAGACAAATCAGATGTGCCTGTAGCAAGAATAGTTGACTACGGCAAATATAAATTCGAACAAAGTAAAAAAGACAAAGGCTCCAAGAAAAAACAAAGTGGCGAAGCCAAAGAAATCAAGATGGGTTACAACATCGGGATTGGAGACTATAACACCAGAATTAAGCATTCAAAAGAATTTCTAGACAAAGGCAAAAGAGTTAAACTAAACATCACACTTAAGGGTCGAGAAATACAACACTCGGAACTTGCAAAAAAACTCGCGCTAAGATTTATTGATGATCTTATGGATCACGGAACAGCAGAAGCTGTGCCTGAGAGAATGGTGGGTAGATCTTATATCGTGTACATCGTTCCCGGAGCTGATAAGGTCAGAGTCAAGAAACGCAAAGAATTGTTAGATATGCAAGAGCAAGAACAAAATGCAAAGAACCCTTCTTAATTCCAAAATCCATAGAGCAACGGTAACTCAAGCCGATTTGAATTATGTTGGAAGTATCACTGTTGATAGAGATTTGATGGACGCCGTAGGTTTGATGGAAAACGAACAAGTGCATGTGCTTGATATCAACAATGGCAATCGTCTAACTACTTATGTCATCGAAGGTGAAAGAGGTAGCGGAATTATAGCGATCAATGGAGCTGCGGCTCACTTAGTGCATGTTGGCGATTTGGTAATAATTTGTTCTTATGCTCAGCTTGATGAGTCTGAATTGAAGTCTCATCGCCCGCAGATAGTGCTGGTTGATGCAGAGAATCGAGTGGTGAAACGCTTGGAGCGAGAGCTTCCTGGGATGATTGCTGTTTAGTATCTTCTTCTTTATTACTACTTTGATTGTATTTCAAGAAATAGTATTGTCCGCCTCTATCAAAAGCTATCGCTAATTCGTGGAAGAAGTCTCTCATACGAGTAAATAATTCTAGATCTTTTATTCCTAAGAGTTTGCCGATATCTGGACTAAAGAATCTTGCAATAAGATCTTTAAAGCTACCTGTCGCATAAAGTATACCTGCTGTTTTGGCAAGTTTGTTTTTGGAGAATGCCAAACCTAAATCATTAGCGCCTCCTGTAATATCTCTGATCGCTGCACCAAGCTTGTCATTTATAGTTAGACCAACAACTGCACCAACTATCATGCAAACTCCTGAAGCGAGCAGCGAATGGTTAGAGCTGCTGTAAATCAATTTGGGATTAGATTTGATGTCATTAAATAACTGCAAAAAATCATTTTTGATATAGCTAAATCCCTCTGCGAAACTATTGAAAGCAAACTGTTTACCTGGATTGAGATTTTCATAGCGTTCTTTCACAGCAGCAACGGCACCGTCTGCACCAGTTGCAATACCTCTAAAAAGATATATTGCTCTAAGATCAAATAAAGCGGCTAAAGCTTCAATCGCGAAAGAAAAAATGAGGAAAGGATTTTTTTGCTCCCATGCGGCTTTAAGTCCATTGATACCGTAAGTAACTAAATGAGTTTTAGTAAAAGACATACTTATGCTATTAATTATTTTTTTAAGAGGATTGGATTTATCCAATAATCTAACTGGCGCACTTAGAATATTAATCGCAGCAGAAGATACTGTTGTGAGTGTTACCAAAGGTCCATTAAATAAAAAATTGCTGATTGAATTGGCGTCATACTTCTTGGCCAAACTTGCGTTTGGCTGATAAGGGATATTCATGGTCACTGCGTTAATGCCCATAGCAACGTATTAATACGTATTAAATGGTAGCATTTGTCTTGGCTAACGTGCTATTTTGAGAATATGCGCTCTCTTTTTATGCCCTAAGGTGTGGAATTTACCGATAGAGCGCAAAAACATGACTTAGGTCATGTTTTTGCTAGGACGGTTAGCTCAGTTGGTAGAGCACTTGCTCGACACGCAAGTGGTCATAAGTTCAAGTCTTATACCGTCCACCATTTTTAACTAACTCTAAGTAAAGTCTTATCGGCCGTCATACCGTCCACCATTTTTAATCACTGTTTTTAAGAACCTTGGTCTTGGTCAAACTCTTTTTGGTATCAGTACTTAGCCTTCGTTCAAGTTTCTTTATATCTTCTTCAGGCTCTAAATTTTCAGGCTTGATTCCTCTTTCAAGTAAAGTTTTTCTGACAGTTTTATTATTAATTACATGTTCGTCTGAAATCCTTGCTTCGGTATTTAGATTTTTTTCTTTACTATTAAATATAGTAATTTCAGCAGCGAAATCTTTTGCTTTGAGAATAATTGTTGGTGCAAAATCGGCTAACGGTCTTGATTCTGGAACTTTCCACTTAGCCTTCATACTTTGAGTAGAGTAACCGAATAGAGCAGCATCTCCTTTGCTACGAATTAAAGCAAAATTTTTATCACTACCTGTTTGCTCAAAAATTATTCCAGACAGTTCTTTTTCGGTTTCACTAAGTTTTTAACGGGCTGATAATCTTTCAGATTCTTCAATTCTTTTAGTTAGAATTTCTAATTTTCTAGTTTGAACGGCAAAATAAGTTTGAGCAAATGCAACTTGCTCTTTCTTAGGATCACCATTCTGTGCAATAAGGTAAGCTGCGTATCTAGTGAGCATAATATCCGGGACTTCTTTTTCTGCTCCACGAGGCATTTTGATCGTTTTGTTGACGTCAACAAAATGATCGGAAACCTTATGCTTGCTTGTTTCACAAGAAATTTTAGCTTTAGTAATCACATTTACAAAATTTCTCCATTCTTCATAACCTAAAAGATATTGCAACTCTCTAGCAAGCCAAAATTCCACCCCATCCACTGTGGTTTGAGCATGAGCCTCAAAATCATTTGTTAAAGATTGAATTATTTCTATTTTCATATTGTCTTCTAATTCTACCAAGCACTCAGTTTCAGCTTGATACCATCCACCATTTTGCATTATCCGATCAAGCGCAAGGTCTTAATCAGGATACAGAAGACAACTTGTTGTCTTTTTCCGCAATCGCAAAGGTTTCAGTTCTAATGCGAGCTATTAATTATTTCACTAAAGTCATTTAGAACATCCGGTTTTAAATTTTCTGGAAGTATAAAATTTATAAATTTCAACCATGGTTTCACTAAATCTCTTAGAGGGTGAACAAATTTATAGTAAGTATTAGGAGATCTTACTGCTACAGGATTAGCACCACTTGGGTGTTGTGATTGCCCATTAGAATCAGTTAAAACTCCTTGGTTCACTAAAGTCCTCAACATTGTTGAAACAGTACTTTTAGGTATTTCAGAAGAAGCTTGTTCCATACTCTTATGTATATGTTTTAGTTGGAGATTTTCATTCGAACTTTGCTGAAATTTCCAACAGGTTGATGCTAGCTCAAGTTGATTTGGTGTCAGAATTGTATTAAATTTGGTGCTAGAACTAATCTCCATCCCAGGTATTATATTAAATCCATGGTTTGTTTGTCAATCCTCTCTTGAATTTATAACATTATTAATTACTATGGCTTAATTCCTTCCTCAAATTCATCAATAAATCAATATCCGCCTTGGACACATTGTCCTCAGTTTCTTGCAAATTGGTTCTGATGAAGTCTATTACACTTAGAGCCGCAAGAGCGGGATTGACCTTCAAGACTTGCCGAACTTGTTCAGGACCTTCAATTGCAGGATCGCCAGAAAAGTCTGAAGCATCAAAATTTCTTAAGTGACCTAATCCAATATTACGAAAAGTAATATATCGATGGCTTGGTACTTTTGATAAATAAGACTCCGGGGAATGATTTTTAAAATCAAGTTTTTTACCAGCAACTAAGAGCACTGCAGCATTAATTAAATTGAGACATTTATTGTCATTATATGCATCGAAATATGGAGAAGAAAAGCCATGCCATTCTAGGTTTTCAAATATCTCCTTCAGTACTTCTGCTGCATTTAAATCAAAAGCTTTATTTAGTTTCTTACCAATTTCTTTGCCTCTAGTCTCTAGTAAATATTCAGAAAAGGAATTCTTAGTTTTTGGATTACTAGAAAATTCCACCAAAACCTCCATGAGAGTATAAGGATCAAATTGTGGAGCATGAAGAGACTGCAACTTAAAACTTCTATACGATTCTAAATTGTTCATAGCTTGCTGTCCAATAACAATAAATGGTACGCCTTGATTATTTTGTGTGATTATTTCGCGGAAATATCCCACGTTATCGGTTGAAGATGGAGTTTTATTAAAGGCTACCATTAAATCCAATGCTCTATTTGTCAATAAAATCTTAACAAAATCTAAAGGCGCCGTCATCCGCAATACTAATTATTTAAAATTAATTTCATCGCGTAATCAGCCCTAGAGCCATATCTGGAGCCATCAATTTGAGTTTCAATAAAACCATATTTCTTGTAGAGAGATATAGCTGTACTCAATGCGCTATTTGTTAGCAAATTAATTTGCCTATAACCCTGCTCACGAGCATAGTTGATTGCATTATCCAAAAGCAATCTTGATAAACCCTTAGCACGAAAATCTTTGGCAATAGTCATCTTGCCAAGTTCGATAATTTGAGAAGAATCATGAATCAAAGTAAGCGTACCAACCGCAAGCTCATTTGCAAAAAGCATAAAAATTTTTCCACTGTGATTCAAAATCGCTTCTTGAGGATTATTCAAAAGATACTGATCGTATTCAGTGATTTCAAAATCAAATTCATTTAGCCAAGCCATATTTAAATCAGCAAAAGCTTTTTGATCACTAGATAGATATTCTCTAACTCGATACGCAGACACAGCTATAAGTATAAATTACAAATCATTACCACAATAAGACAATGCAAAACTTTTATTACACAAAGGGAAATCAGCTGAAGCAAAAATAAAATTTTCTGTTTGTATTGGCTTTAAGAAAAATTCTTTTAAAATTGGTAGCATAGTTGAGGTATTGTAATTAAGGGAAAGGACTATATTCTGATTCATAGCATCTGGTATGGCAGTTGGAATCACTACTAGATCATTGCAAAAGAACATTGTGAGGTTCATCCACCTAATAAAAAATAACCATAAGGCTAGTTTTTTATTTACTCTACAAATAGATAATTGATAGTAATGACAAAAGTAATTGAAGCTCCACAAAATGGTCTTGCCGGATTAAAGCACTGGAGAGCAGATATTGGTGCTGGATTTTTAGTTGCCATGATTTCAATCCCTTTCTCCATCGGTATTGCAATAGCATCTGGCGCTCCTCCGATTACAGGATTGACCTCCGCGATAATCGCAGGTCTGATATTACCGTTAGTGGGTGGGTCATATGTGACTATTAGTGGCCCCGCCGCTGGATTAGCGCCTATACTGTATCAAGCGATTTTAACACTTGGCCTCGGGAATATGACTGAAGGATATTTATTGCTTCTTCCTATTATTTGCCTAGTAGGAATTATTCAAATTATTCTTTGTGGTTTCAAAATTGCCAAATATAGTTCTATTTTTCCAATCTCAGTTATTGAAGGCATGCTTGCCGCCATTGGTCTGATGATCATCGTAAAACAATTTCCATCATTAATTGGGCATCAATACATTGCACATGACTTTTGGCCAATGGTGATTGAAACACCACATGAACTTATACATGCCAATCAAACTGCTTTTGGTATTGGTTTGTTCACTTTAGTTTTGATTTTCTCACTTAAAAAATTACTCAAAACTCACATAATAATCAAAGTTCTACCCCCACAAATACTAGCGGTATTTATTTCGACACTTATTAGTATCTTTTTCTTAGATATTGATTCAGACTTGTTGATCAATCTACCCAATAATCCACTTCATGGACTAGCCTTTCCTGATTTCAAAGACTTGCTCTTACGACAAGATCTCTATTACAACGCTGCTCAAATAATTCTTACACTTACTTTAATTGATGGGATAGAATCTCTTGCTACCATAAAAGCCATTGACAAAATTGATCCTCATAAAAGGCACTCCAACCCTAACCGCACCTTGTTTGCCATTGGCTTATCGAATGTTTGTTCAAGCTTTATTGGTGGATTAACAATTATTCCGGGCGGGGTCAGAAGTACCGCAAATATAATGGCAGGCGGCAAGACACAGTGGGCTAATTTCTATAATGCATGTTTTCTCATTGCATTCATGCTTTTAGCAAGACCTCTTATTAATCAAATTCCTCTTTCTGTACTTGCCGCTGTATTAATTTATACTGGATTTAATCTTTGCCGACCAAGAGTATGGAAGCACGTTGCAAAAATTGGTCCTGATCAAATGCTGCAATTTACAGCAACTGCAATAATAGTTTTATGCACTGACTTAATGATTGGCATTATCTCGGGTGTCACAATTGCCTATTTAAGTAATTTATACTATTCATCCCAAGGAAAAGAAAATAACTTTTTTGATTACCGGTTATTTACAAATCCAATTGAATCCAAATCATGCTCAACCAATGAAGCGACTTTATATTTAAATAAAAATCTTAGTAGTTTCAATTTGATTTATTTACAAGAAGTAATTAAAAAGCTTCCAATAGAAACAAGAAAAATTTGCATAAATATATCAGGTGAGGTTTCACTAATTGAACACACAGTGCTCGACTATTTCCACTCTTTACAAAATAAATATGAGCTAATTATTGTAGGATTAGAGAAATTCAAAAAATTGTCTAATTCAAGCAGTTCAACAAGAGTCAGAGAAAGTTAATTTCATCAATTTATAGCTTAGTCCAAAACTCTTCTTTTGCTGCAAAAGTGTTTGGATCAGAAAGCAGGTAATCTCTTAAATAATCTTCTGGGATATTGTCCTTATCTAATAATTGACCATCTTGTACAAATTGATACAGTTGATAATAATCTTTGACTTGAGTCAAATTGATTCTACGCTTAATATGCCAAGGTCTTAATTCACACGGTGCTTCAATACCCATTGCACCCATCATCTCAGCAAGACTAGCAACTGTATTTTTATGGAAATTTTTTACACGCTTGCGTTTATCAGCCACTACCAAACCATCATAAAGATTAGGATCTTGAGTTGCAACACCAGCGGGACAAAAATTGGAATTACAACGTAATGCTTGAATACAACCCAAAGCCAGCATCATACCTCTTGCAGAATAAAACAAATCAGCACCTAGTGCTAATCTTTTGATCATTTCAAAAGCATCAGTGATTTTCCCAGTTGTAATAATTTTGATTTCTTTTCTTAGCCCAAAACCTTTTAACATGTTATGAACAAAAATCAAAGCCTCTACACCAGGCTCACCAATTCTGTTTGAAAACTCAAGCGGTGCAGCTCCAGTACCGCCTTCTCCTCCATCAACAGTAATAAAATCGGGTTTAATGCCAGTAGCAAGCATCGCCTTGCAAATAGCGACAAACTCATGTCTATTACCAATAGCAAGCTTGAAGCCCACCGGTTTACCGCCAGAAAGCTCTTGAAGTTTTTGAATAAATCTTAAAAGTTCAACTGGGGTTGTGAATGCTTTGTGAGCTGGAGGGGAGACAACTTCTTTGCCGATTTCCACTTCTCTAATTAAAGCAATCTCTTCGGTGACTTTAGCTGCAGGCAAAAGCCCACCGTGACCAGGTTTAGCGCCTTGTGAGATTTTAATTTCTATCATTTTTACGCATTCATAATTTGATTTTTCCTTAAAAGACTCAGGATTAAAATTACCATCTGCTGTTCTACAACCAAAATATCCAGTCCCCAATTGCCATATCACATCAGCTCCAGCGCTCAAGTGATAAGGACTAATGCCACCTTCTCCAGTATTGTGTGCAAAATTACCATCTTTAGCTCCACCATTTAGAGCCTCAATCGCTGTCGGACTCAAGGATCCAAAACTCATTGCAGAAATATTTAAGATACTAGCTGAATATGGTTTTTGACATTTGGCACCACCAATAGTTACTCTTAAATCTAATGGATTAATTTTTTTTGGTGTAATTGAATGAGCAAGCCACTCATAGCCGTTTTCATAAACATTTTTTTGAGTTCCAAAAGGAATAGTATCTCTTTCATTTTTAGCACGCTGATAAACAACACTTCTTTGCTCCCTACTAATAGGAACTCCATCTTGATTAGATTCTATGAAGTATTGATTGATCTCAG
>JAJTHA010000142.1 GCA_021299565.1 Candidatus Caenarcanales bacterium | reverse complement strand
GGCCAAAAATACTCAAGCTGGTTTTTTTGGTAGATTAGTAGAAACCGCAGATAATGCAATCGCAAGATTCTTCGGTATCGAGCAAACAAGAGAAGCTAATAGAAATGTTGGTGTTGCTCTTGCAGCTAGATAAGCTAAAACAAACTTAGTAGCAAATTGCGTAAGCACTGAATACTCCAAAGTTGAAGTGTTCAGATTTTTAAGTCAGACTAACATTCAGCCTTATATTTTAGTTTAAGGTCATTGCGAGCCGCAAAGCGGCGTGGCAATCCATTCATGCTGATGCATCGTGGACTCCCACGACCTGCTGCGCAGGTCTCGGAGTGACTTAACAGTTATTAATTAAGTTTATGCTAAGTAACGAAGATTTATTTTTTCTTCTTCAATATCTGCGTCTTTGGTCTGCCCACCAAGGTCTTCATGTTTTGCTCAACTAAATCAAAAAGAATTTCATCTCCAACAATTGATTTATCATTCTGCTGAGCGTAAGCATTGCCCGTAAGTATCGCAAGACTAGGTTTCTGTTTGTCATCCAGATTCAAGACAATCTGCCTTGCTTTACCAAAAGCATTGGTTCGGTGTATCTCAGCTTGAGAGTCTAGTGATTTGCTATAAGCGCCAATAACTCCAAGTTTACGTTCATAAACAATTAGATCACCAAACAAATGACTGGCTTCATCATCTTTAATATAAAGAATCTTGACTTCATCGTTAGCTTTGACAATATCCTGCTGCGGGAAATAAATAATTTCTCTAGCTTCCGTTCTTTGACTAGGGTCTATGGCAATTGCCCGCCCTATAAAATCCACGTAGACCACATCTCCATCTTTGGAATTTAATTCAATGGTATCGGATTCAATTTCTAAATCATCAGAGCTATATTTGACACGCCCGCCTTCTCTCAAAGACTTGCCGATATTGGTGTTGAAGTCCAGTTCTTGATAGCCAGCCACTATCATTGATCGTTTGTGTTTTTTGTTTTCAAGAGTGGTAATTACATCATGTTCGGGATTTGATAAGCATTTGAAAAGAGACTTATTGATATCCATCTGCATTTCAGGTGCAGTGATATTCAAACCTTCTGAGTTCAACTCAGAACCATTAATGAAGCGGGCTAGACTAGCGTCGCCGTTTTTGTCGCTTTCGATAGTTACACGAGGCGCAGAAATAATATATTTGCCGAGTTTGATTTGGACGTTACCCGTGAGTATAGAATTGCCATCTTGATAACTTAATTTATCCGCAGAGACTATCTGCACATCAGTTAAATCGTTTTTTGTTTTTTTCTTTTTCGCTTTATCTTTTGCCTGAATCCCAGAACTAAGCCCCAAGAAAACACAAGCAAATAAAATGCCTAGTCGCATTAATTAATTTTACAAGAAATTAGGAGTCAACTGGCATAAATAATTCGTGCCGTTATAGAAACAAGTCGCTATATCAGTAGCAGCTGCATTGGTTGTTAGCGTAGGAGCTAGTCCCTGAGACCATCTCACTGAACCAGGCCAAGTAATAAGTCTAGAGCCAGTGCCATCTTGAACTATTTCTAGAAGAAGATTGCTTATACCTCTTGGTGCTGTAAATGAAAGAGTAGTATTGCCAGTTAGGGTGATACGCTTTTGGTTGCCAGTCGTCCAATCAACTGTAACAGCACCCGTAGCATTGGCTGCATTAAGCGAATTGAAAGTAATAGCATTGTTTACCTGAAGAGTATCTTGGTTCCACAAAAGAGTACTAAGTCCAAGAAGTGATCTCCCTTCAAAAATATACGGTATCTGTTTAGGGCTACCTAAAACGCTGAGATCTCTACCTGCAGGTCCAGGTGGTCCTTGAAGTCCTCTCTCACCGATGGCAGTTCTGGTGCTATTTGCAGTGAAATATAATCTTTCTCCATCAAATTCCAAAGCACCATTGATAGGAGTTGTTGACAAGACACCACTACCCATGACTAGAGCAGGAGCCTTTGCATCACTGGCTTTGAGATTGAGGTAGCCAGAATTAATCTCTGTACCTAGAGATAATTTACCTGTCTTATAAAATCTATAAAAACTATTGCTTGTGTTCGGAAAAGTCAATTCAACGGCTTCTCTTTCAGGATTCCACAGCATTTCAGCTACAAGTGTTTCACCATCAAAGAACTGTACTCCGTCTTCTTCACTCAATTGAGGATCATCTTCGCCGACAGGAGCAAGATTCAGTACTTGTTTGAATCTGCCTCTAGACCAGAAAGGCAAGTAAGCCACATAGGAACCGTCGATTTGTTTTGAGACTGTGCTAGCAGGATTGCGAGCTGGATAAACAGAGAATTTGAGGTTCTTTAGTAGGTATTCAATATGACATTCGCCAAAACTACCAGTACAAGCAGAATCACTTAGTGCATCTATACCAGAAGCTCCATTAGTGATTTGGATATTTTGTCTAAAAGCTGCAACTAAATTATTGTCAACGTCATATATTCTGAAAATTACATCTTGAGTGCTATTCAGCCCATCAAGAGTTGCTGCAAAAACCATATTTTTAGCACTTGATGCCTTGCTTGCAGTCGCAGTAGCAATAGCAAGAAGCGTTTCTGTGCCGCCTTTGGTGCCGATAAATTCTATTTTTAGGGCTTGCGGATAACCAGCTTGATTCAATAAAGAACTAGCGTCCAATGATAATTGTATAGAAGCTTTTCTGGTTTTGAGATCTTGAACCAAATCATTTTGGTCTATAAATAATTTAAGATCAGTTGCTGATATTGCCGAGATTGGTTCTTTCTTGGTTTTTCTTGAAGAAAAATCTTCTGCTTGCGCTAGTGGCATTGAGAAAACCAATATAAGCATAATAAATGCTAAGAATTTTTTGCATACAAAAATTATTATATTGGGTTTTTGTATTTTTGGAAATTACTTAGCAGTCATAAGCTTGTAAGTATAATTTAAGGTCATTGCGAGCCGCGAAGCGGCGTGGCAATCTAGCTTACCTGGTGCATCGTGGACTCCCACGACCTGCTTCGCAGGTCTCGGAGTGACTTTATAGTTATAGATTTGGCTTATGCTGAGTAGTTATCAAAAATGCCTAGATCTAGCTTTGTCACAAAGTAGGAAGATAATAATAGTTGCATTATAATATTGTCGTGCTTCGTCATTTTTTGTTGATATTTTTATGCATTTATTCGAGTGCAGCTAACGCCGCTTGGTACAATCCTGCCTGGAACTACAGGACCAAAATCACTATTCAAGCTTCTAGTGTCAACGGTACTGTCACCGAGCTGCCGGTCTTTGTGGATCTTTCTCATTTACCTGGAAGTTTTTTTGATAATGTTTCTGCTAACGGTGCTGACTTGAGAGTTACTAGCAGTGATGGTTCTACAGAAATTGCTAGAGAAGTAGTAAGTTTGTCGAAGACTGCGAACACTGGAGAACTATGGTTTAAAGCACCGAGTTTATCCTCTGCTGCAAATACAGAGTTTTATATCTATTACGGAAACAATACCGCAAGTGAGCCTCTTGCGAATTCTACTTTTGGCTCGCAAAACGTCTGGTCAAATGGTTTTGTGGCGGTTTATCACATGAACGCTGTCACGAACGGGACAGCGAGTGTGCTTGATAGTACTAGTTCTGCTTATCATGGAACGCCTAGAGGAGGCATGGCAACATTGGGCAGTGGAATAGCTGGAAATGCCATAGCTTTTGATGGTTCAAACGATTTTATTAGTTCTGGTATTGCTTTTTCTAATCCAGAAAGAACTATTTGCAGTTGGGTCAATCATACTAATAAAGATACTCCAGGTACTCAAAGATATCTTAGTCTAACGAATGAGGCTAATGTTTTAAGACAGCAAGCGGCTGGTTTTACCCAATATATGTTTAATCAGTCTGCTGTATTTTATGGAGCTAGCGAAAACAGTACTGTCAATAATACTTGGTACTATTTCTGCGGAGTTTGGGATGCAAGTACAGGGCTTGCTTATAGGAATGCTAATCAAGTTATCTCATATGCATTTACTGGGCTTCCAAGGAACGTCGGCTCATTGAGTATTTCTACAGGAGCTGAAACTATGAATGGTCGAATTGATGAGGTGAAAATTTCGACTAAAGCCCGCAACCGCAACTGGATACAAACCGAATACAACAATCAAAATTCCCCACTAAGTTTTTATACTCTCAGTGCTGAGCAAGGTTCACTTACTGAATTCCCGCACAGATTAAACGTGACTATAAATGCTTCTCAGGTAAACGGTTCTGT
>JAJTHA010000036.1 GCA_021299565.1 Candidatus Caenarcanales bacterium | reverse complement strand
TTGCGAATGCAAGTAATGCATTGAATGCGACAACTGCTAAAAGTATTGATGAAGGTACAATTACCAATTCAAGCATTAGAGGTGGAAGCATTAACAATGTTCCTATAACTGGTGGAACAATTGACAATACTACAGTGACTAATTCACCTATAATTAATTCATCATTTACTGGTGGTTTAATTAACGGTGCTACTTTGAAAAATGTTAATATCACTGGAACTCCAAATGTCAATATCTTCAAACTCGTTGCTCCAGATGGTTCGCCAGATCCAGCCGCTCAAGTAGATAACGAAGGTAGGTTTATGGTTGGTACTCAATCAGCATTTTCAAAAGTACATTTTGCTGACCCATTAATGAGAGTTACAGCACAGCATAACGATGAAAATACTTGGTCTGAATTCATGACTGCAGGAGTTAATGATTCTGGTGCTCTTGTAAGAAAGTGGGGTATTGGTTCTACTGGTGATAAGAGAGCTAGTGAAAATGGTGGTCAGAATAAATTCTTTATCCATCAATATTCAAAAGCTGATGATAGTACTTTAGAAAGATATCGTTTTACTATTGATAATGATGGACAGACTGGTATCAATACTATGAACCCAACGTCTTTATTAGATGTTGGTGGTGGTGTTAAAAACAATATCGATGGCGTTGATGATTTACTCGTCAAAGGTGATGCTGAAATTGATGGAACTATTTATGCGACAGCTTTTAGAGGGGATGGTAGTCGTTTGACAGGAATTGCTCCAGCTCCTAATTCAATCAAAATTGATGATTTGGCTGATGGAATATCAGATTCAACAAGCGTTTTTCTTGGTTCTAGTTCTGGCAGTGTTGATGATGGTGATAATTTCAATATTGGTATAGGTATTAAAGCCTTAAATAGAGTTACCAGTGGTAGTAAAAATATTGCAATTGGTTATATGTCAGGAAATGGTTTAACCAATAATGTGAATAATATTAGTATAGGATTTGAAACTCTAAAAACTGCTGACACTACTAATGGAAATATTGTGTTAGGAAACAAGTCTGCAACTGATTTAAAGCGTTCTTCTAATAGTCTTTTTGTTGGTAATAATTTAAATTTAATAGAACCTCCTGATAAATATGACGTAAATCAAAATGGCTATGTCGATCCTGCTGACGCTAACGAAATTTTGGCTCACTTAGAGGCAAAAGGACCTTACTTGGCAAAATATGATATTAACTCTGATAATTTACTCACTCCTAGCGACGCATTGCGTTTGATCAATTACTTGAATAGTTCACCAAGTGAGTCTTACATAAATGAAAACCAAATTTTAATTGGTAATAATTTAGATACTCGTAGATATAAAAATTATTTGAATATTGGAAATATCATTTTTGGTAATAATATTGATGGTACAGGAACGACATTGTCTACTGGTAATATTGGTATCGGTACTAGCATTGCCAAAGAAAAACTAGAAGTTGCCGGAAACGTAAAAGCAATTCGATTTATCGGTGATGGTAGTGGTTTGACAGGAATCGCACCAGCTCCTAATACAATTAAAATTGATGATTTGAGTGATGCTAAAGCTACTAATAATTCATTATTTATTGGCGATGGAGCTGGTGACAATAGTTCATTAAATAATGATTCTGTAGCCCTAGGACTGCGATCTCTTAGACGATTAACAACAGGTACTAGTAATATAGCCATTGGCAATTATGTTATGAATGGCAATACTACTGGCAGTTATAATATTGGTGTTGGCTCTGCTGCACTTTTTAGAAATACGACGGGTTCTAGTAATACTGCTTTAGGATTCCAAGCATTAAAAACAAATTCAATAGGTAATGCTAATACAGCTATTGGCGGCTCTGTAATGGATGATATGGTTGAAGGTAACCGCAATACAGGTGTAGGTTGGAATGCTCTTGGTGGTTTGATAAGAGGCGATGATAATACCGCAACTGGCTTTTGGAGTGGAGGAGGAGTTGTTACAGCAAATGGTAATTCTGCTTATGGTAATTATTCGTTGATGTTTAGTAATGGTGAAAACAACGTTGCAATTGGTTTTAGAGCAGGTGCTAGAAGCACAAATAGTAATAATACTGTAGCTATTGGTGCTTTTGCCGGCAGTGGTAATATTTATGGCTTTGATAACACTACTACAAACGGTACATATTTGGGTTATAGAGCAGGTTCTAGTGACACAGGGGTCAATAATATTACTATTGGATACAAAGCTGGTGAATTTATTAGTTCAGGTGCAAATAATGTAATTATTGGTAGTGAAGCAGGCAGTGCGGCTAGAACTGGTTCGAATAATATTTTGTTGGGTGCTAGAACTAATCCAAGTTCTGAAACAATAAGTAACCAACTGAATATCGGTAACACTCTATATGGTGACCTCGCTTCAAAGAATATTGGTATCGGCACTACTACGCCTTCAGAAAAACTTGAAGTCGCTGGTAATGTAAAAGCGACAAAATTTATTGGTGATGCTAGTGGTTTAACAGGAATTTCTGTTTCTAAACTTGCCGCTTCCGATGGTTCACCTGATACTGCTATGTATGCTACAGATATTGGTCAGATTATCGTTGGTAGCGATACTACCGATACTTCACCAGAGTTGATAATTAAATCATCAGAGCAGCCTGAGCTTATGTTAAGTAGCTCTAAAGCGAATGGTTACACAGGTCTAAGATTTGCTGATTTAGGTGGAGTAGATTGGTCAATGGTTCATAACTGGCCTGATACCGGTTCATTCACACTTTACAATCACAATAGCCCAGCTGGTGTTTCCAATCATCCTTTCACTGCAACTCAAGGAGGAAATGTCGGTATCGGTTTTACAGCGCCAACAGAAAAACTAGAAGTTGGTGGTAATATCAAAACAAACTGTATTATTCTTCAAGATGGCTTGAGAATTTGTAATCGACAAGATCTATTGAATTTAATTGCAGGTTATAGATGGGAAGTTGCTAACTGGGGCACTTGCGATATTATGTCTCGTGGTACTCAGTCAAGAACAGTTTCTTGCAAGAATTCATTAAATCAAGTTGTTGCAGATTCTAATTGTGATGCAGCTTCTAAACCTACAGTAAGTCAATCTTGTGATGTTTGTACTGGTAGATCAGGTCAATATCTAGCTGGTATTCCTGGTAGACAGAAAGAAGCTGCTAACGCAAACCCTATGACAGGTTTAAGTTCGGGTTCTGATGCATTCTTCTGGGCAGTAAATGGATTACCAACTAAAGATCCAGCAAGAGATAATTATTTTGCTGATCAGCCAACTGCTGATAAGGTTTGTAAGCTTGCTTTCAGAAGCAATAATATTAGTTCAGTTGCGGCAGGTATTTTTGCACATAACAACTCTAGTCCTGGTAATAATGATCAATGGTATTGGAATGGATCACAGTTCATCAAAGATACCAGTGGTAGAGATACTCAGTTAGTTGGAATTGATTGTATTTGTAACTAATAGAAATTGCCAAATCTTCAAAATCCCCGCAATTAGCGGGGATTTTTTTTGATAAATATTGCATTTGTAACTAGATACTTAGAACAATCTTCTAAATATTTTTTGGAAGACTCCGCCATCACGTTCCTTAGTTAATGATCCAGAACCAATAATTTGGATTTGTGCATTAGCTAGCTTGTAACTCGGGATCTCGTTGTTTGAGTCAATGTCTTTAGGAAAGACAATGCCTCTAACATAAAGGCTCTTAGTCTCGCCTTCCATAAGGATTTGACGGGAGCCTTCTACTACCATGTTGCCGCTTTCAGGATCTATTTCAACAACTAAGCAGCTTAACAAACTAAAAAACTGTTCTCTATTATCAACACCAATTTGTTTGGAATTACGTCTTGAATAATCAACAGGTAATCTAAAATTTGTAATCATGTTTGCAATGTTATTGGTATCAGGAGTCAATGAACTTGTGGTGGTCATTGCTTGTTGAAAAGTCAAACTACTGTCTGATCTCGTATCATTGTCCATAGTGATTTCTGATTGTTTTAGAGATTGGATATTTTCTACAACTCTTACTGTTAAGACATCACCAACATTTCTTGCTCTATAGGGATCGGTAAAACCTCTCGGTCCTGTACTAAGTGTGTTGTTCTTAACACCACCATCTTGCAATAGACTAACTGACACTGCGGGTTTGAGCATTATGGTACTAATACCAATAAGACTTATTAAAGCTAATTTGTTTCTAGCCACTTCTTATAATATGCCGCATATTTTTTTATCTGCATACAGCGTTTAGATGATTTCTTGAGGAGTTAGTGTAACTGCTTAGTCTATTGAGTCTTAATAGTTTAGTTTAAGGTCACTGCGAGCTGCGAAGCAGCGTGGCAGTCCAGTTTAAGCCCTGGATCGCCACGCCTCACTGCGTGAGGCTCGCGATGACCTTAAAGTTATATTTTTGGCTTAGCTGATTAATTAAGGATTATAACAATTTAGCACTAATTCATACGCCCCATATAAGCCCGGATATTCCAGATTAGCCTTAGCAAATTCAATTTTATAAGACAAATTTTGTTCGAGATATGGTTTAGCGTTGTTCAAAGCTGGTTCTATAAGTGTATTCCAGTGACTTGCTGTTTTTCCACCACCAAATACTATTATTTGCGGTGATAAAATAAAGCTCAAATTTATTAA
>JAJTHA010000222.1 GCA_021299565.1 Candidatus Caenarcanales bacterium | reverse complement strand
GCTATCAGTTCGCTAGAAAAATTTTGCGGAAAAGACGCGCTAAAAGACAAAAGTTTTTTAGATATCGGCTGCGGCAGTGGTTTGTTTTCTTTGGCAGCACTTAAACTCGGTGCATCAAGCATCACTAGTATAGATGTTGATCCAAATTCTGTAGCCTGCACTGAAAAACTCAAAGAGAAATTTGGCAATCCTGCTAATTGGGAAGTCAAACAAAATTCAATACTTGATGATGAGACAGTTGCAAAGCTCGGCAAATTTGATTTTGTCTATTCATGGGGCGTTTTGCACCATACTGGGGCGATGTGGAAAGCAATTGATAATTCTATGTCACTAGTAAAACCAAATGGCTATTACTATATAGCAATTTATAACAAATCTGATGGTTTCAATATTTATCCTGATTATAGATTTGGAAATTCCTATATGTGGTATTTAGAAAAGAAATTTTATTGCAGTTTAGCACCAGCTTTTCAAAAACTAATTGATTATTCAGTTATGGGTCTACTTATGTTTGCTTACGCGATCACTCTTCAAAATCCAATCAAAAAGATAGAAGATCACATTAGTTTCAGAGGTATGAATTGGGAGACTGATATTAAGGATTGGCTAGGCGGCTATCCATACGAATATGCGACAGTGCAGGAGATCTTTCAATACGTTCAACCAAAAGGCTTTGAATTGATTAACCTGATCTCAAATAACGGCTTACTCAATAATGAGTTTCTCTTTAAGAAAAAAGACTAATGTGTGGTTTTGTAGGATTTTCTAGCTTTTCACATTCTAGTTACTCTAGAGAAGAAGTGCTTAAGTTGATGAACAACAGCATTATTCATCGAGGACCAGATGATGAAGGCTATTTTCAGAATCAGCAAATAAATTTTGGTTTCAGAAGATTAAGTATCGTTGGTCTCAGCACCGGACATCAACCGATGTTAAGTCAAGACCAGAAACAAATCATTGTATTCAATGGTGAAATTTATAATTACAAAGAACTTAAATCCAATCTTGAAAAACAAGGCTTTGAGTTTCGGACAGATAGTGATACAGAAGTGGTATTACATTTATATAAAAAATACGGCAAAGAATTTCTCAAATATCTCAATGGCATGTTCGCAATCGCCCTCTGGGACTGCGATACACAAGAACTCATTATAGCAAGAGATCGCATGGGGGAAAAACCTCTTTTTTATCAAATAGTAAATGGTGATGTTATTTTCGCTTCTGAACTAAAAGCAATGACAAAGCATCCATTGGTTGCAAAAAATATTTCAATTTCTGGTCTAAATAAATTTTTGACTTATGAGTATGTGCCTTCTCCGTTTACAATTCTGGATCAGGTCTATAAAGTTGAAGCTGGAGAGTACATAGTTATTACCGCTAATAACATCAAAAAATCTTTCTATTGGCAACATCCTAATAACTATGCTGATGGATCAAGCATCAGTAATGAAAACCAAGCAATGGAAGATATTGAAAGTCTTCTAGAAAATTCAATTCAACTTAGATTACAAGCCGATGTACCGGTTGGAGTACTTTTAAGCGGGGGCATTGATTCCAGTTTGGTTACAGCTATTGCCGCTAAAGTAAAAAACTCAAGTGATAGAATCAAAAGTTTTTCGATTTATTTCAATGAAGATAGCTATGATGAATCTGCTTATATCAAAAAAATAGTACAGCAATTTGATCTTGAGCATTATCATCAAACTGTTAGCGCCAAAGATATGTTATCGCTGGTACCTAAATTGGGAGCGGTCATGGATGAACCTATGGCTGATGCTTCAATTGTTCCAACTTATTTTCTTTCAAAACTTACTTCAAGCAAAGTCAAAACAGTTATGGGAGGAGACGGTGCAGATGAGATGTTTGCCGGCTATCCAACTTACACTGCAAACAAGCTAGTTCAACTTTACAATGTCATTCCTTATGAGTTGCGAACTCCTCTCACACAATTAGCTAGCAATTTTGTGCCAATCTCCAACAACAATGTTGCCTTAGATTTTAAGCTCAAACAATTTTTCAGAGGCGCTGGCGTGGCTAGTGAAATCCGCTTCTTTAGATGGATGGGTGGTTTTTTGGATTCTGAAAAAAAATCGATTTTAAATCACGACATAGCATCACAACTATTAGGACAATTTACTTATGAAGATATCAACAGATATCTTTCTCGCACAAATATACATAATGAAACAGATAGACTATTGTACTTGAGTCAAAAGCTTTATTTGCTTGATGATATTTTGGTTAAATCTGATAGAGCTAGCATGCAGAATTCACTAGAGATTCGAGCGCCATTTTTGGATCACCGTCTTGTTGAATATGTCACATTATTGCCAGATCGTTTTAAATTAAAGACTTTGAAGACCAAGTACATTTTAAAAAAACTAGCGTTAAAGCATCTACCAAATGAGATAGTAAATAGACCTAAAAAAGGATTTGGCATACCAATAACTCAATGGCTTAGAGAAGAATTAAAAGAACCAATGCTGGATTTACTATCAGAACAAAGATTAAAGCAACAAGGTATTTTCGAATATAGTGCCGTCAAAAAACTCATTGACGATCACTTACAACTTAAAACCAACAATAGAAAGCTTCTTTGGACCTTATTAAGCTTGCAGCTTTGGATGGATGAATTTAAAGTAAGCTTATAATCTTATTGTTTTAAATTTGCCATTGCTTGTGGGCTCAACCATACTGCAGCAGCGATTTGTCCGCTAGAGATCAAATCTCTTTTTGCAATTAATGCAGCTTCTGTAATTTGATTTCTTGTTGATCCGGTAATGTAATGACTATACTGAAAAGCTGGTACAAACTCAGCACCACTTGGCTTTGACCCAAGAACCCACATATATTCTCTTTGCATTTGAGCTAATTCTTGTGCTGTATATTGTCTTCTGCCCACGAATCGATAGAAACGCCATTCTGGCTTGGTTTGATTAAGTTCTAGTATTTCTTCAAATAGTTCTCTATCATTGATTCTTGCGACTGCTTCATTCGATAGCTTGTCTTGATTGACATCAATAAGCACGTGAGTAACTTTAAGATCAGTTAACAGAATTGGATTAAGTAGATAAAGAGCTGTTTGTCTAGTAATTAAATCAGGCTTATAGAACTGACCGCCAACTCCCCAATACCCAGCGATATTAGTAATATCACAAAAACTATAATAAATTATTGTCGTCAAACAAGTCGTATCTTGTTGATGATATTTCATCAAAACT
>JAJTHA010000178.1 GCA_021299565.1 Candidatus Caenarcanales bacterium | reverse complement strand
GGGTCCTTGTCTGTTTTTGCGGTAGTTTCTTTGAGATCTTTGAGTAGGCTGTCTATGTCTTCTTTGCGGAATTTAGCTTCGGCTTCTTCTAAGATTTTATTGCAAGAGGCAATCAAAGTATTTTGTGTTTGCTTTTGCATTTTGGGGAATTGTTGGATACACAAATTGTAGGTGTTGATAGCTTTAGCTAGAGATTCTTTAAACGTTATCAATTCTTGTTGATACGCTTCTGTGCCAATTTCTGCATCTTGTTTTGGACTTAGAGCTCCTAGTCCCTTGCTAAGTACTTCCCTGAAAGCATCTGGTAGATTGGCGTAGGCGTTAACAATATTCCCATGTTGAGTGATTGCTCCAAGAATTGCTCCTTGTTCTTGGCAGTATTGTTTGATGTTGGCATACCATTCTGGTGTTATTTTTTCGATATCATTATTAATTAAATCCATAATAGTGCTTACATCACTATCTTTTTCAGCTTTTGAAACATCAGCTTCAATAATTTTTTGACAAAAAGTTTCTTTTTGATCGTCATTCAGTCCATTAATAAAATCACTTAGTTTTTCTAGTGGCGTTATTTCCGCTGGAGTGCTTTGAGCAGGGCTTATTGAATTTGCTTGAGTGCTTGCTGCAGTGCTAGTTTTTTGAGCTGCTTTTTTTGCAGCAACAGCATCTAGCATGCCAGTTAGAGCAGTTGTGTAAATGTTCGTTGATGTTGCGGTTACATTCATCCAAAAATACAAAGCCAGGTTAAGGACAGATTTGACAAATAAAAAAGACCACCTTGCGGGTGGTCTTTTTGTTAAATGTGTTTGCTAGGTATAGGTTGTTTAGAATCGGTTAGAGGTAACCTAGCCCTCACACTCCCTTATGTATTGTTATGGACATATAAAGCATCCTCTTTGTTCCATTTGATAGCAAAATTGACATGGGCATGTCGATTTTGCGCTCTATGTGTTTTTGTTTCGCTTCGCGAAACTACTGCCTTGCAGGCTGCTTTGATTTTTATTGTTTCAGGTCATTGCGAGCCGCGAAGCGGCGTGGCAATCCAGTTTACCTCGTGCGTCATGGACTCCCGAGACCTGCTTTGCAGGTCTCGGAGTGACTTTATTGTTATAGATTTGGCTTATGCGGAGAAATCTTTGCGAAGACGAAGACCATTCTTTGCTAAAATCCCAACTTGCATGTCACAAACCAAACTCACCCCAGACCAAATTATCAAAGAAGCCAAAGTTGCCCTAACAAAGACTTGGGAACGCTTTGATGAGATCAAAGCCCATAACCAAGCCAAAGTCCTCAATGCGTTTAAGCAAGCAGGCATCCAAAACTCTCACTATAGCTGGGTTACAGGCTATGGCTATGATGATTTAGGCAAAGACAAACTTGATGAATTATACGCGATTTATTTCAATACAGAAGCGGCTCTTGTTAGACCACAATTGGTGTCAGGAACTCACGCTATTGCAACAGCTGTACTGGGCAATCTCAATGCTGGAGATGAATTGGTGACTATCGGCAACCCTTACGATACTCTATCCACAGTTTTCAAAAAAATCTCCCAAAAATACAATATCAACTACAAAGTTATTTCAGAAATTAGTCCCGAGAATCTAGATCTAGAATTGATAATTCAATCACTTAGTCCCAAAACCAAAGTCGCTTTCCTGCAGCGTTCTAGAGGTTATGAGTGGAGAGATTCTTATAGTTTGTCAAAGTTACAAACACTAATTAGTACCATCAAAAAATTCAACCCAAATATAATTTGTTTTGTCGATAATTGCTATGGCGAATTCACTCAAACCCAGGAGCCAACTGATATTGGCGCGGATATCATCGCTGGTTCACTTATCAAAAACCCCGGTGGTGGTATAGTAGCCGCTGGCGCTTATATCGCCGGCAAACAAGCCTATGTTGATGCTGCCGCTGAAAGCCTTACAGCACCTGGTATTGGTTCGCATGGCGGTTGTATGTTTGACCAGACACGTTTAATGATGCAGGGATTTTTTATGGCACCACTTATAGTCAGTGAAGCACTAAAGGGTATGTCTCTTGCTGCTTACGTCTTCTCAAAGCTGGGCTATGAGACTATTCCGGCTTTTGATGCGGATCGCAATGATATCATCCAGTCGATTAAGCTTGGTTCTAGAGAGGCTTTGATAGACTTGTGTGCTAAAGTGCAGGCGAATTCTGCGGTCAATTCGATGTTTAGCCCGGTCCCGAGTCCGATAAGCGGTTATGATGATGAGATTATTATGGCTTCTGGCTCATTTATTGAGGGGTCTAGTATTGAATTATCCTGCGATGGACCACTGAGAGAGCCGTTTATCGCTTATTTACAGGGTGGCTTGTCATATGCTCATACGGAGTTGTTGCTGGCTGCTCTTTAATTTGATAAATACACTTGAAAGTCATCGCGAGACGCGAAGCGTCGTGGCGATCCAGTGCGAAAGGTAAACTGGACTGCCACGACTTGCTCCGCAAGTCTCGCAGTGACTTTGCCGTGGTTGATTGAGCTTATGCTACGCAGCTCCCTCAGGATGACAAATCCACCAAATCCAGAATTATTAACTAAATCTTAAGCATATTATGTTAAATTGTGCTACGATAGGCGAGACTATGAATCCAGATATACTAAAAAATCTTAGCAAAATGAATAATGAGCTCGATGGAGATTTAAGCAATCTCAAAGAGAATCTTGAGAAATTGCATCTTGCCCTAGTCAAACTAAATCTTGAATACCAATGGATGTTAGAGGAGAAAAACAAGCAATGAATACTATAGATTTTACAAGTACAGAGTTTTCGCAAAATTTTCATCAAGCCATTAGTGCTTACAATGAAGCGCTGGATTCTTCTGTTGAAGCGCCTTTGGCAGCCAAAGAATTTATGGCAAAGATTTTTAACTCAAATCCAGACACAGCACTTGAGTATCAATCAGTTTTAGAAAACCTTAGTGATGCTGCAACCGCTCGAAAACTTCAAGACATAGTTTTTAATAGCGAAGTTGCTATTTGATCTTGACATAGCTTTTGATCATTATCGTAGAAGCACCTAGGCTATAGTATTCTGTGCTTTCGTATTGGTTTGCCGCAAGCATTTTGCCAGTGCCAGAGATTTTGACTTTGCCAATAGTACCTTTGGTTATTGTTGAAAGTTCAGTTGGGGTTTTGACCAGACCTTCTGTATGTAAATTGATTTGATGACCAATCAAGTTGCCAGAACTGTCTCGCAAATTGGTTTTGTAGTTTACCGGTTTGCCCATATAGTTACCACTAACGTCATTGACCATAGTTACTCCATCGCTTTTGACTTTGAGATCGAGTATTTTGACATCATCTAGAGTCGCAACTACGTCCATGTGAGCAGTTCTGGGTAAACTAAAAGTCATTATATTTTGGTACCATAATCTATAGTTGTTGACTCTACCGCTAACAATTATCGCGCGTCCTAATAGACCTCTTGCCTCAACTTTTCCATCTAGAATAGTGCTCTGATAAGGCTTTGAGTAGCTGCCATTAGCTTGCTTGACATAGTAATAACGCTCAATAGTAAATGATTTTTTTTCTTTATAGACATCGGCGTGAGCTAATGCTCTTAAGGCAAGTATCGGAACATAATTGGCGAGTAGCTTGTGATCACTATTAAAAAGCTCGTCTTTTAGAAGCAATTGATGACATTCGCCCTGTTCTTTACCTGGGCAAAATCCTACGTCCGCCTTAATCGGCCATATTAATACGGTCATAAGAGCTATGGTCAAAAGAAATTTAGCCCGAAACATACTTTTATATTATTCCAAGTATCTGATAACATAAAACAATGATGGTTCTAGAGCTCAAAAATGACTACGATTTGTCCAAAAATAGCACTTTGCGTGTACAAGCAAAAGCCAAGATTTATGCTGAGCCAACATCGTTTGAAGATCTCAAAGAACTTTTTACTCTAATAGGTGCTCAAAAACTTAATTGGCATATTTTAGGAGCAGGTTCAAACACACTACTAAGTTCAAGAGGGATAGATGGTGTGGTCATCTGCACTAATAAATTAGATTTTATAAATGACTTGGGTGATAATGTCTTTGAAGTTGGAGTAGGTACTCGCATGCCAAAGCTTTGCGCTATCACAGCTCAGAAATCCTTATCAGGAGCTGAATTCATGGAAGGTATTCCTGGCTCTATCGGTGGTGGCATTGTCATGAATGCTGGAGCTCATAAATCTGACATTGCTTCTATTTTGCTTTCCGCAAAAGTTTTTAATACTCAAACTTTAGAGTTAGAAGATTGGTCCAAAGAAGATTTAGGTTTTGAATACCGCAAATCAAAAATCAATCCTTACGAACATTTGATTTATTCGGGGATATTTAAATTTACCCCGGCTAGCAAAGAAACTATTCGAGCAAAGATTCAGGAAAATAATCATTGGCGTACAACCAAGCAACCGATCAAAGCTTGGACTTGTGGTTGTACTTTTAAAAATCCAGAACCTACTGTTAGTGCCGGCAAACTCATTGAGGACTTGGGTCTGAAAGGTCTTCGTGAAGGGGATTTTATGGTCTCCAATATGCATGGTAATTTTTTTGAAAATACAGATGCTGGAACTTCAATAGATTTTTGTAATTTGATGAAGAAAGTTCAATCAGAAGCTATTAAGCTAGGTGTGATGCTCAAGCCTGAAGTGCAGTTGATGGGTGAGTTTACGGAAGACGAAAAATCTTTGTGGGGATAGTTTTTCGCTTCGCGAAACTGTTGCCTTGCAGAGTGCTGTGAATATTTTAAGGTCATCGCGAGATTTGCGTAGCAAATCGTGGCGATCCACGATGCATCAGTAAACTGGACTGCCACGCCGCTTTGCGGCTCGCAGTGACTTTATAGTTGCTCCATTGATTTTATACTATTCGACTAGTGTCATCAATTCTTTAAGTATCGCCGGATTATTTTCGTGTCCAGTATAGAAGAAATATACAACAGGTGTTTTGATGCTTTTGTTGTTTTTGCTAGAAGGCTCTAGGTGATTGAGCTTGATGTCATTAACGAAGCTCAGTTTGATCACATCGCCTCTTTTGTAATAATTTTCTTGCCAAGGAAAATCGTTGAGATGATCAAGATCTTTGACTTTCTCTAACAACTCAATAAATCTTTTGGCATTAGTTGTGGTCTTGAAGCTTGATTGAAATAATTCAGAGGCAGAAGCGCTAGAGTTCATGATGGTGCTATTGATAATGCCATCATCAAAAACTCTATATTCGATAATTTTGTCTTTAGCGATGTCGCGTTTTTCTATGATCATCAAAAGCTTTGAGGCAAAGGCTTTTGGCGCAAAGACTATTAATATTGAAAAAAGTAAAAATATATTTTTGAGTTTCATGTTAGAGTTTGAGTGATTTTTCTAATATCTCTACTCTATCATAGTAGGTCATATCGAATCTCACTGGTGTGATAGATACTTTATGGTTTAATAGTGCAAAACCATCTGTTCCTGGTACTTCTAATCCTTCGATAGGAGCTCCAGCTAACCAAAAATATTTATTGCCTCTAGGATCTTGTCTCTCCTCGTAATTCTCTTCATAAGATCTATTTCCTAGTTTGGTGATTTCGGCACCTTTGTAGTTGGCTCTAGGACCTGGTGGTAGATTGATATTGATGAATGATTTGGGTGGGATGAGATTCGGAAGATCGTTGTTTTCAATAAAATCTTTTATCCAACTTGCAGCATCCATAAATTCTTTGGAGCTGTAGCTGTAAAGCGAACAAGCTATAGATGGTATGCCTAGTAGCATAGCTTCCATTGCAGCAGAAACAGTACCAGAATATAAAACATCTACACCAAGATTTGGACCATGATTGATTCCAGAGACAACGAGATCAAATTTAACTTGTTTGTAAAGCGCTCCACAAGCTATTTTGACGCAATCAGCTGGAGTGCCAGATGTCATGTAAGCTTCCTGAGAGAGTTTGAGCATTTCTTTGGTCTTGGCGTGACTTACCATTAGTGGTTTGTGTAAACTCATCGAGTGCCCTGTCGCTGAGCGCTCTCTATCGGGAGCACATACATAAACTTCGTGGTCTTGAGCTAGAGTGCGAGTCAGCGCACGTATACCCTCTGCCCAAATTCCATCATCATTAGATACTAAAATTTTCATCTATCATATCTATATACCTAAATATATTTACGATTAAACGGAAAGATAATAGCGGGTTGGTTTCGCCTCAAAATGAAATTATCTGGGTTTTGTGAAAACGGTAGGAGCGGCCCTATGGATTGACAGCCGACATATTGAAAGTTATACTTTGAATATGTCAGTATTGAAAAGAAGCTCTATTCATACCATCAACAAGCTTTTGCAAAACTTTCCATGTGTCGTAATCCTAGGTGCTAGGCAAGTTGGCAAATCCTCTATATTGAAACAAATTTTTCCGAAAGCAAGGATTTTTGATCTTGAAGATGAAGTAGATTTTAATAGAGTCAATAATTCTTCAAAAACATTTTTAGAAAGCACACCAGAGCCAATTTTGATCGATGAAGCTCAGCTTTGTCCAAATCTATTTAAAGCACTTAGAGTGCGAATAGATCAACAACGTAATTTAAAAGGACGTTTTTTGTTAACAGGTTCTAGTTCACCAGAGCTGCTCAAAAATATTAGTGAAAGTTTAGCAGGGCGAGTTGCAATTTTTGAGCTTGATATGTTCTCTTGGAGTGAGGCTCAGCAGATTCCTGAATCAGTTTTTGCAAAAAATATTACAAGTCTTAGTAAACTCAAAAATCTAGAACAAAGATTTACTCAAAAACAATTACTCGAATTGATGTTTTATGGTCAGTATCCAGAGCCTTTTTTGAACAAGTCTAAAAAAGATTTTGTAGATATTTGGATGAAAAATTATATTAAAACTTATATAGAAAGAGATATTCGTGCTTTATTTCCAAGTTTGCAACTTACTACTTTCAAAAGATTTATTTCGATGCTTGCTCTAAGCTCTGGTCAAGTTGTCAATTTATCTGATTTTGCCAAATCATTAGATGTCTCTCAGCCTACTATCAAAAATTATATCCAGATAGCAGAAGGTACTTTTATCTGGCGCAATATAGGAGCTTATCAAGGACGTAATCTGACCTCGAGGATAATAAAAGCACCAAAGGGGCATTTGCGAGATAGTGGCTTAATTAATTATTTTTTGAAACTCAAAGATATAGAACAAATGCAATCATCTCCACAGTTTGGAAGGCTCTGGGAGGTTTTTATTATTGAACAATTAATCCGTGAATTTAATAATGCGAATATTAGTAATGAATATCTTTATTGTCGCACTCAAAGTAAAGCAGAAATTGATCTAATTATTGAAGGTGATAAAGGAATTATTCCAATTGAAATTAAGTCAGGAAGAACTACAGATCCAAGAAAACTAATTATGCTCAAAGATTTTATTAACAAAGAAAAATGTCCCTATGGAATTTTGATCAACAATGGTGATGAGGTTTTCATGATAGATGAAAAAATTATTCAAATACCAGCGGTGTTTTTGTAGGGGTACTTTGCTTAGTCGGTTTTGGGACGTGACCCCATTAGCCTGAGTGAGTTATTATTTCCTAAAAAGTTTTTCGGCTTTATTCAACATCAAAACAATAGAAAACACAAAAATTATTCCAACAATAAATACTAAATCTAAACTTGTGAACATCGTGAACTCCTTTTCAAACTGTATCATGGTTTTGTGATACATTCCACATTAGCTCTAGACTCCTATAAACACATACCAAGCCCAGGACAAAACAAATTATTAACAGGCTAAAACCCCACATGCCAACATCAATGAGTGACTGCTGCTCCAAGCAGAAAGAACAATACGCACCAGGCACTGACCACAGTGCTATCGCTATTGCGAGTAAAGTCGTTGAATAATGTTTATAGAAATCCATACTTGATGAAAGTCTAGAATATCCGTTCGCATGAAATCAAGTCGCAGACTATATTATCCGGGACAACCACCAGTTTTGAATTAAAATTTGTGGCTGAGCACATTGTTGTCATCCTGAACGAAGTGAAGGATCTCATTCGTTAACACCGAGAGAGATTCTTCGCCTACGGCTCAGAATGACTAGTAACTTAGAGTGCAGCAATCTCATGGGAAAAATTGCTCGTGCTCGGTTAGGCAACAGAATCAAAGTTGTTCATGTATCCTGATGTGATGTCAAATGGTGATGCTAAATAAGGATTCATCGCAACAGAATTTAAGCCAATTTTTCCAAAGTTCATCTCATCATTTTCATCCATGAATAAATTGCCGCTATCAAACATTGTTGAATAAATCATATTATTCATCCAACTAAGTATTTGACTCTCACTAGCACTTAAGCTCGCAACTTGATTCGCTGTTGCTGAGTTTGGGACTAGAGCTGCAGTTTTTGTCGCTGCTGCCGCAGGAGCGGTATAGCCTAAATCTACTTTCAAAGCCTTAGGTGTCTTGTAAATTGATTTGTCAGATTTCACTAGTTCATCAATATGCTCCATTGACATCGCAAAATCTTTGAACATTTGTTCATATTCGTTTTCGTGTAAAAAAACTGGCATTTCATCTTTTGTATAAAGTCCTAAGCCATTTTTCTCTGATAAGTCTATTAAAGCAGTTCGTGTCTCAATTAATTTAGAAAAACTTTTTTTACCTTCTTTGAATTCATCGTAACTTGCCACCTCTTTGCCAAGTCCTTCTATTGCTCCGATTAACCAATTGGCAAGATCTGCGCCATTATTAGTTAACACGGCATCTTTTGTTTTTTTACCCTCACTATCAGTTTTTTCATTATCTCCAAGTGCTCTTTTTATAACCTGTTCGATTACTTTATCTTTTTCTTCTGGGGTGTTGCCTTCAACCAAATGAGTCATTAATTGATATAGTTTACCCTCTTCGCCTGCTTTATCTCCCTTTAATGGCTTAAGAAATGCATCACCAGATTCATTAAGGTCAAACTTTGTAGATAAGTTATACGCAAGTTTATTGTAGATTTGATAATCATGAATTGGAGTTGTTGGTTTGCCTTTATCGTCGATATTGTACCTATGAGGCTTGAGAAGTGCAAGAGTACTAGTATGATAAACTTGAGCATCTGCAGACTGGCTTAAAAGTTCTTCTGGGACGTTAGCATTTCTTTCATTGGCTTTGGATACCATAATCGCATCTCTTAAATTCACACCAAGCTCTTCAAAACTATTACTTCCTTGAACAAGCCCATTTAAATATAAACCACCTTCGTCATTATTGAATATTGCTTTTAATAAGCCAGCCGTTGTTCTAGGATTTCCACTGCCTCTTTTTGTGAAATAATTAAGAGCATCAAGTTTTTTATTGTCTCCACCAAAAGCATCAATCAGATTCTGTGATGCTGGCTCTCCTCTGACAAAACGTAATAAGTCATCTTTTAGAGCTTCTTTTTCAGCTTTTGGTCTTGAATCATCATGAATAAAGTCTTCTAGAAACTGTATTTGTTTTTTGAACTGCTCATATTTTAGCTCCGGATCGGCTACAGAATAGTGATTGGGATCAAGAGCATTATCATCACCCACTCCAAAAGCCTTGTTTTGTTTTTCTTGCATGAGTTTATTGAGACATTGTTTGAGTATTTCTTTCTTTTC
>JAJTHA010000162.1 GCA_021299565.1 Candidatus Caenarcanales bacterium | reverse complement strand
ACGCCTAGAAACAGTGACTATCCTCAAAGCCTTTACAGCGCCTTGATCCACCCATCTAGAAAGCTCTTGTTTTTGTCTTGTTATGCCAATTTTCAAATCACTGGTTAGTGATAAATAAATTGAGTGAGGGATATTGCATTCACTTACAGCAAATTCATTATCACGACAAGTTCCTTTATCAAAATGGCAAAGCTCTGGTTTAATAATGCAGGTGTCACATTCAGCTAATGTTTGTAAACAAGGGAAACAATAACCATTATTAAAAGTTTTTTTGATGCTTCTGTCACAAGCAACACAGCGAATAGAATTATTGAAACTCAAATTTATCTTTTTTCCTAAATATTGATTCAAATCTTCTTCGATTTTTTCACCGCTGTCTTTTTTTTCCAATCTCAAAAAATAATTGACTTTATTATCAGCATCTAAATGATGCTTCAGTTTACGCAAATTACCGCTTAAGCAAAGACTGCTGGTCATAGCAAAATACTAGCAGCTTTACATAATCAATAATGACGCCAAATTTTGAATGCTATACTTATATTAATGAGGAATTTTAAGTATTTATCGTGTCTATTTCTAGTTGTTTTTGCACTTATCATGGGCTCTTGTGCCAAAAGAACAGCTGACGATAAAACTAAAACTGAGACTCTGGAAGTTCAAACCCTAGAAGGTAATCATTACATTGCAATAGCTGCACCACTTACTGGACCTTATAGAGAACTTGGCAACACTATAGTAGAAGCAGCGACGATGGCAGTAGAAGAATTTAACGCCAATGAAGCTCCAGAGGGTCACAAAATTGGGACAATCATAATTGATGACGGTGGCATAGTTTCAGAAGGTATCGCGAGAGCAGAAATAGTAAAAGCCCAAAACGCCCTTGGTGTAATTGGTCACCTGAATTCAGAAATTTCAATGGAAGTTTCAAATATCTATTCAAAATCAAATATTGCCGAAATCTCACCAGCTTCAACCAACCCAAAACTAACTGAAAGACCTGAAGTTAAAGGCTATGTTTTTAGAACTATCGGGACGGATAGACAACTTGGTGAACTAGCAGCAGATTATGTTCTATCAAAAGCAGAAATCAAAAAAGTTGCAGTTTTGTACAACGATAGACCTTATGGTGTTTCAGTTGCATCAGAGTTTGTTAGAGAAATTGCTAAAGACAGCAACAAAGAACTAGTTTTTTATCAAACAATTCCAGTCAGAACCTCTGAGCATAAAGAAACTGCAGATAGAGTCATCGGTACCAAGCCAGATATAGTTTTTTTCGTTGGAGAATATAATGATGCAGGCTATCTAATCAAAGCTCTAAAGAAAGCTAACCCTAATATAAAATTCTTTGGTGGTGAAGGAGTTCATCAACAACAATTTATAGAAATAGCTGGCAAAGATGCCGAAGGTGCTTTAGTTATCGGCGCAGGACCAGCACCAGATGCTATCAAAAGCAAATACGAACAGCGCTTCAAAAAAGTCAGCACAGGATACGTAAGCACTACCTATAGTGCAACCAAGGCATTACTAGCAGCCATAAAAGCGAATAACTATAAAGACAGTAAAGCGATCGCAAAGACATTATCCCAAAACGCTATGTTTGATCCAAATGGTGATCTTATCAAGCCAGATTTTGTGATTTACAAAGTTTCCGGTTCTAAATTCGTAGTTAACCAATAAAGATAGTCTGAATTGCAGTTCTCGAAAGGAATTGATGCTATACAAGGACAAGCATAACTGTGATTGGCTTTAATCATTGTTACTAATTTTTCATACAAATGCTTAGCCGATTTCAAGAGTAAAAGAGTTTCATTATCTTCGCAAATTTTTGATTCCCAATTATAAATAGAATAGATTTGAGGAATGATATTGGCACAGGCAGCGAGCTTAGAATTAATAAGTTCTCTAGCGATAGTTTTAGCTTCATCTATATTGGCGCAGGGGACATAAATCAATAAAGCTTGCATACTGTAAAATTATATATAATTGGATGCTATTATTTCCAAAAACAAAAGAAGAATGGGATAAACTCGGAGAAGAATTAGATTCTTATTCAGCAGAAAAAGTCCTAGAAGAGATAGTTAAGCGCTTATCTAATCATGGCGAGATCCTTTTTCTGACAGCATTTGGACCTGAGGGCTGCGTGATCTTAGAAATTTTATCAAAAATTGATCAAGCTAAACAAATCAAAATTGCCAATCTTGATACTGGCTATCAATTTCAAGAAACTCTTGAACTTAAAGACAAATTTGAAAACAAATATAATTTATCAATTCAAATAGTTAGTCCTGAACTAAGCGTCGCCGAACAGGATGAAAGATATGGCAAAAATTTATTTGAAAGAGACCCTGATCAATGCTGCTATATGAGAAAGCTTGTCCCACTAAATAAATTATTAGAGGGGAAATACGCATGGATAAGTTCGATTCGTAAAGAACAAACAGAAGTTAGAGCAAAATCAAAAATAATTGAATTTGATAATAAATTTCAACTAGGTAAAATCAACCCATTAGTAAACTGGACAAAATCTGATGTTTGGAAATATATTCACGAGAATCAAATCCCTTATAATTTGTTACTAGATAAGGGCTACGATAGTATTGGCTGCGAACCCTGTACCAAACCGGGACAAGACAGGGAAGGACGCTGGGCTGGCAAAGACAAAGTCGAATGCGGACTGCATCTTCAAGACACCAAACAAGGAGGAGAGTATTTCATCTAATATAGAAGAAAATAAACTCTATCCTGTTTTCTTAAAACTTAATGGCAAAAGAGTTTTGATAGTAGGAGGTGGTTTTATTGCTTACCAAAAACTAATCAGCCTAATAAATACAGAGGCTAAACTAGTAGTGATAGCCCCACAAATTATTGATGAGGTGAGACAACTTGAGGGAGAGTTTCCCTACAGGAGAAATATTCAATTCATAGAAAGAGAATATGAATTTGGTGATGAGAAAAATGCTTTTATAGTTATTGCCGCAACCAATATCGAAGAGCTGAATAATATGATTGCAAATAGATGTAGAGATCAAGGCATTCTCACAAACTCTGTAGATCAACCTGAGTATTGTGATTTTGATTTACCGAGTATCATCGACTCTGGAGCCATTAAAGTAGCTATTAACACCAATGGTCAAACACCTTCTGTCACACAAAAGATTCGCAAAGATTTGCAAATCATCATTGATAGAGACTACAAAAAATTAATTCCAATTATTAGTGATTTCAGGGAAATAGTTAACCAAAAAATTCCTGGAGAACAAAATTTGAAAAGAAGAGCTAAATTAATTAGATGGTTTACTGATAGGATTTTTAAAATAAGCGGACAATAAGTACATCTTTTCTTAACATAAATTATTTTATTTTTGAGATAAGATCATCTCTAATATGAATCAAGAACTAGAAATTGGTCTAGGCAAAAAATCCAGAAGAGCCTATGGCTTTGATGAAATAGCACTTGTGCCAGCGGGTAATACTTTAGATATTGAGCTTACTGATACAACTTGGAAGCTTGCAGGCTTCAAGTTTGAAACTCCAATTATTGCAAGTGCCATGGACTCTGTAGTTAGCCCTGATAACGCTTCAATTATTCTTGATCACGGTGCTTTTGCGGTTCTCAACCTAAATGGAATTTACACACGCTACGAAAATTACAAAGAGATACTCGAGCAAATTATTCAAGCAGATAAATCTAGCTTCGTAGAATTAATGCAAAAATTATATAAAGAACCAATAAAACCAGATCTAATCAAAAAAGTTATTAGCAAAATCAAAGCTGATCTAAAAGACAAATCAAAGCCTGTCGCAGTCTCGATTTTGCCATACCAAGCCAATGAATGGTATCAGACTTTGGAAGAAGCTGGAGTTGATATATTGGTGATTCAATCTACCGTCATCGGACTCAAACATGAATCAATTAATCCAGCAAATCAATTAGATTTAAAAGACTTTTGTGTAAAAACCAAATTACCCGTAGTTGTAGGTAATTGCGTAGATTACAATATCGCTCTTAAACTAATGGATACAGGAATTGCTGGACTACTTGTAGGAATAGGTCCTGGAGCGGCTTGTACATCAAGAGGAGTTCTTGGAATTGGAGTTCCTATGGCTACAACAATTGCTGATTGTAGAAAAGCTCGCGATGATTATTTTGCAAAATCCAATCGTTATATCCCAATAGTTGCTGACGGTGGTATGGCTGGCGGCGGCGATATCTGCAAGGCACTTGCTTGCGGTGCTGATGCCGTGATGATAGGTTCGCCATTCGCCCGTACCAAAGAAGCTCCCGCAAAGGGTTTCCATTGGGGCATGGCAACTCCAAGTCCTGTTTTACCGCGTGGTACTAGAATTCAAGTGGGAACTGATTCAAGTTTGCAAGAACTATTGTATGGACCAGCTTCTAGAGACGATGGCAGTCAAAACCTAGTAGGAGCTATCAAGACTTCTATGGCAACTCTTGGGGCTCATAATTTAAAAGAGATGCAAGATGTTGAAGTCATTGTCGCTCCTTCAATTTTGAGTGAAGGCAAAGTCTATCAACAAGCGCAAAAGCTTGGTATGGGAAGGTAGTTAGTTTTTTCTTTCAATTCCAAATTGAAAAACTCCATCAAGAATTGGGAAAATTTCAATATTGTTTTTTGGCTTGGGAATTATACCTTTTAACGTCAAAATATTATGGCTAGCCGAAAAAACATCTCGACCATCCTCAAGCTTTCCATTAACAAGTTTTCCAATATCCACTAAATGGGAAATTTCAACATCAGAGGCTTGACCACCTGCCCTTGGCGAGGGATCATGCATAGTAAAAGTGCCATCAGAATTCACTCCTTTAAATACTGCGAAGTGTCCTCCATTACGGTTGAAGGTATCTTTGCGCCAGCTTTCGTCATACCAACCCATATGCGCAATTGAATCTAAATTAGGATTAGCAACAGCTTCTTGAATCTCCTCAACACTCGGGAAATCTGTAATAGATGCTGGATTAAGTTCACCAGCACCCCAACCTGACCATCTATTATTCCTTAGTTTAAAACCCCTATCTTGTACGAATTTTTCAATGCCATCACTTAATTGTTGTGCTGTAGTTCCAGCCGTTTCCATTTTCTTTAGATCATTAGAAGTACCCATGTCTTTTGCAAGCTTATTGATTATCCTTGACTGATAGTTATTTTCTGACTCACCATGATCTCTTGCAGGCAAAAGATTTTGCAAAGATGGGTCTGCCAAGCATCTACCGATTAAAGCTTGCGCTGCAGCAACTGGACCGCAATAAGTCCCTTGATTACTTATTTTGCCATGGCCTTGTTTATTTTCAGGATCATGCACTGCCAAAACAGGAATACTAGCGTCAGCCTGACATATATAAGGCATTTGATTCCTATGAAAAGCCTTTATTTCACCAACCATATAACTATAAAGTCATAAACAAAGGGAATTTTATAGCAAAGATAACAAATCTAGCCATTTAAACCCAAAAGCATCTCTGTCGCTTTTTTAATATCATCTTGCTTAATTAAGGCTTCACCTACTAAAAATCCCTTAAAGCCCAAATTATGCAGAGCAATTACATCTTGTCTTGTAGCAATGCCAGATTCTGCAACCAGTGTTCTTCCTGCAAGTGAACTCCTGAATTTAGAAACCAATTTGGAACTAGTATCCAATGAGACCTCAAAAGTTTTTAAATCTCTATTATTGATTCCAATCAATTCTATATCTGTATTTAAAGCTCGACGCATCTCAGAGTCATCATGAACCTCAAGCAAAACATCCATTCCCAACTCATAACTCAATACGCTGAGTTCTTGGATTTGAGTGTCATTCAAAGCAGCAACTATCAGCAAAATCGCATCAGCCCCAGAAAGCCTAGCTTGGTAAATTTGCTTGGGGTCAATAATAAATTCTTTACACAAACAAGGTATAGGATACTCAGACGAAACAGTAATCAAGTTCTCATAACTACCCATGAAGTATTTTGAATCAGTCAAAACCGATAAACAATGAGCACCTGCTTGATAATAGCTTTTGGCAATTTCAAGAGCATCAAAATTTTCTTTAATCAAACCCTTACTAGGACTTGCTTTCTTGATTTCTGCAATTAAGGCAGGTCCATCAGCATCCTGAATAGCATGCCTAAATCCTTTGCAATCAGGTAACGATTCTGCTTGTCTCAAGTCATCTAATTTATCAATAAAATCATCAATTGATTCAAGCTTTTGTACTTCAATTTTTTTATTCTCTATGATCTCATCAAGTTTTGTCATTAATTTAAATCTGTAATCATTCCGGCAGCAACTGTTGCATTGCTCAATTCATCAATCAGAATAAAACTTCCTGTATCTTTGTTCTCTTTATACAAGTCTGCCAAAACAGGTTTTTGTAATTTGAACTCCACTGAAGCAATGTCATTTAGTTTTAGGTCTGAGGATTCTAGCTTCTCATAAGTATTCACATCTAATCTATAGTTTATTTTGCTTGGAATTGCTCTAACCATATTAGAACAATGTTTGAGCATATATTTTTTACTTGAGTCAAACTTTGACTCAGACATCCAGCAAATATTTGCTATCAGATTTTTGGCGACTATAGGCTCCTCTCCTCGTTTGACAATCATGTCACCACGGCTTGTATCAATCTGATCCTCAAGCACCAAGGTAATAGATTCATGGGGGCGAGCTTCTGTTTTCTTGCCATTGAATTCACTGATATATGCAACCTTAGAAACTTTAGCCGAAGGCAAACTAATCACCGCATCTCCTGCTTTGATGGAACCACTACTTACTTGACCAGCAAATCCCCTGAAGTCATTGTTGTCAGCGGTAATCACATACTGCACTGGCAGTCTAAATTTTTTATTTTCTAAATCACTTTGAACATCAACAGTTTCTAGCACATCAATAACCGTAGGTCCTTTGTACCAAGTCATAATCTCAGATTGATTGACAACATTATCACCATTAAGAGCAGAAATTGGGATATAGGTAATATGGCTTTGATCCAAACCGAGCTTTTGAGTCAGTTGCTTGAAGTCAGTGACTATCTGATCATAAATAGACTGCGAATAATCAACCAAATCCATTTTGTTAATTGCAACAATAAAATGTTGAATCCCCAATAATGATGATATCAAAGCATGTCTACGAGACTGATCCAGAATACCCTTGCGAGCATCAATCAAAATGATAGTGAGATTAGCAGTTGAAGCGCCTGTAACCATATTGCGCGTATACTGCTCATGACCTGGCGTATCTGCAATTATGAACTTTCTTTTTGGTGTGTTGAAATATCTATAAGCAACATCAATTGTAATACCTTGCTCTCTTTCTGCAGCAAGCCCATCAGTCAGTAGCGAAAGATCTATACCCTCAAATCCTCTCTTCGAGCTGGTTTTCTGAACAGCAGCCAATTGATCTTCAAAGATACTTTTACAATCATATAAAATCCGACCGATTAAAGTTGACTTACCGTCATCAACACTGCCCACAGTAGTAAATCTCAAAATATCCATTTTAGAAATATCCTTCTTTCTTTTTCTGTTCCATCGAAGAGTCTGAACCTAGGTCTATGACTCTATTCTCTCTTTCTGATTTTCTAGCAGCTTTTGCTTCTGCAATAATGCCATCGATATCTGTTACATCCGACTGAACGGCGCCAGTACATGGCATACAACCGAGTGATCTGAATCTACATTTCATTTTGATCACTTCCTCACCAACACGAGGTTTCAAGTATTCTTTCGAATCATCTACAGGAATAACTATGCCATTTCGAATTACTACATCTCTTTCAACAGCATAATAAATAGGAACTATCGGAATATTTTCTTCTTTGATGTATTCCCAGATATCAACTTCAGTCCAGTTAGACAAAGGAAACGCTCTAATTGATTCACCTTCATTGATTTGCGAATTATACAAATTCCATAATTCTGGTCTTTGGTTCTTAGGATCCCACTGACCAAATTCGTCACGCACAGAATAAACTCTTTCTTTGGCTCTTGATTTTTCCTCTTCTCTTCTAGCACCGCCAAAGGCTGCGTCGAATTTGTGTTTAGCTAAGCCAGAAAGAAGGGCTCCTGTTTTGAGAGCAGCACAACATTTATCAGTGCCGAATTTGAATGGGTTCATATTGTTTGCGATAGCATCTTCGTTTTCTGAAATAATTAATTTAACTCCTAGGCTCGCACAAAACTCATCTCTAAACTTATACATT
>JAJTHA010000064.1 GCA_021299565.1 Candidatus Caenarcanales bacterium | reverse complement strand
GATATCTTGAATACTTGGCTTGATAATATTATATTCTTGGTTTAATTCAGATTCGATTATCTTGATGATCTGCGAATATGGGATTTTAGCTTGTAAAAAAAGCTCTACAGCAACTTCATTCGCTGAATTATAAATGCTAGGTGCTATCCCCTGTTTTTTGCCTGCCGCATAAGCGAGAGCCAGCGCTGGGAATTTTTGGAAATCTGGTTTTTCAAATTCTAATTTGCCGTGCTCAAATATCGAAAAGCTTTTACTCGATTTTATGGCTTTTCGAGCTGGATAATCAAGTGCGTATTGTATAGGCACTCGCATGTCTGTGCTGCTAAGCTGGGCTATTGTATTGCCGTCCACAAAAGTAACTGCGCTATGAACTATAGACTGCGGGTGAATCACCACTTGGATTTTGTCGTAGTCTATATCAAAAAGTGAATTGATCTCTATGATCTCTAAGCCTTTGTTTACAAGAGTGCTAGAGTCGATGGTGATTTTGGGTCCCATTTTCCAGGTGGGATGATTGAGCGCTTGCTCGATAGTGATTTTATCAAAGTCTTTGATAGACCAGGTTCTAAAGGGACCACCTGAGGATGTTAGTAGTATCTCTTGGACGCTATTGATATCTTCTTGTTTGAGGCATTGATGAATCGCCACATGTTCGCTATCAATTGGAATCAATTCGCTTTTGTATTTGTTGATGCTTTCTCTTACCAAATCTTTTGCGGCTACTAGAGTTTCTTTGTTGGCGATTGCAACACGCTTGGCTTTGGAAAGTGCTTTGATATTGGCTTCTAGCCCTGCGATGCCTACTATCGCGCTCACAACTATATCTATGTTTTCAAGTGCTGCGATTTCGACAATGTCTTTGAGCATGATGATTTGAGGAAACTCGCTTGCCAAGATTTTTCTTGCTTCATTATTATTGATGCAAATATACTTTGGTTTGAATTCTTTGATCTGTTCTTTCAAAAGATCTATTTTGCTGCCTGCAGCTAGTGCGACCACTTCGAACTCATCGGGTCTTGAGCGCACTATATCAAGGCATTGTGTGCCGATTGAGCCTGTGGAACCGATTATAGATAGTTTTTGGGGCATCATTATTTATCATAACAGCTATTGACAAGCGCTGTTTATCTAGATTAATATTTTGTGAAGCTATGGCAATTAAAAATCCCACATTTTTTGGCAGTGATGATAATTATGAGACTTACATACCAAAAAGTCGATCATTGAAAAATAACAATGCTTCTATGAAGCCAGTTCCTCATGTAAGAAGAGTACAGAGAGATAGCTTTTTAAAAGAAATTTCCCAAGAATGTCAATTATTTCTCGCCCAGTTCGACAAGATTAGAAATGATTCAAAAATTAATCCTCTAGTAAAAATAAAAAAATACATAGAGATATCAGTGAGTGCTAGTACTAATAATCGGGAAAGGCAATCTTTTTTAGGGAATTTTCCGCCTTTATTGGTTAACTTCGAACGAGCACTTTCTGAACTGGCTAAAACTAATAAAGAAAGTTTGAGCCAAGGAATTGAGTTGGTCCAAAACTTTGTAAATGATTATTTGAATCATTGCATTAATTTTAAAAATGACCCAAATTCAAACAGGATTTTAGCTAGAAATCTCGTGCCTCTATTTAGGTTTTTTGAGCCAACTGATGAGCAGCTGAAGTTCGTAACTTATAATCACTGCAGTTCTAGTAATTCACATTATTTGAGAGGTTTGATCTCTACAGATCTAAATGAATCACAAATCGATAAACTAATGCACTCTTTTCCCGTGAATCCGGATGTTATGGATTTTATTCAGTTGTTTGATTTTGCCTTTCACCAAAAAAATAGCCCTAGCGTGCGCAGTAAATTAACAGAGACGAAGGAAGCGTTTAAAGAGCTTTATGACGCAGCTAATATCGAAGATAAAGTCAAATTATTACAATATCATTTGCGAGCATTAATTGGCTATCCAGATTTAGCATCAAAAAGACCTATAGTCAGTTTATTTAAAAAGCTTGAAAAAGCAATCAATGACACAGTTAGCAATGTTAGAATTCCAAGAAATTTCGTACATGCTAATGTTTCTACTCTTATTCAAGTTAAGCCAATTTTACATTCAAATTGCTGCCTTAACATCGCTAAAAAACTAATTGATTTATCCACACAAAGCTAAATAAATCACCGAGTCAAATTGCCCGGTGGCTCTAATAGCCTTGTCCAGTGCCAGAAAGCTAGCGCCAGTGGTAACGATGTCGTCAATTACAAGCAATACATTGAGATTATCATCAGTTAGATCCAGTTGTTTACAAATAAAAGCATCTTGCATAATCTCAAGTCTCTCGAGTTTGTTTTTGTCAAACAAGCTAGGAGTGTCATTTTGGCGCACAAGTAAATCATTTACAAAAATAATTTGCGAGCAATTATGATAATTCAGACCCAAGTGACTTTGTAATAAAAAATTTTGTTTCTCTGCTTTGCAGATTTTTTTGACAAAACTATTAGCGATTAAAGTTGCTTGATTATAACCACGTTTTTTGAATTTGTTTTTATGCATGGGCAT